>JAPYPT010000530.1 GCA_029937535.1 Alphaproteobacteria bacterium | reverse complement strand
GGGCAGGGCGGTGCCGATGATCTTTCGGCGGCGGAAATCGAGGATTTGATCGAACAGCGCCGCCAGGCACGCCGCGACAGGGATTTCGTGGCCTCGGACCGCATTCGCGATGATCTGGCGGCGCGGGGCGTGGTCTTGGAAGATGGGGCCGGCGGCACGACCTGGCGCAGAAGTTGAGTGGAGATAGGACAATGGCAAAAGAACGGCTCTATATTTTCGATACCACCCTGCGCGATGGGGCTCAGACCTCGGGCGTGGATTTCTCGGTCGAGGACAAGCGCGCCATTGCCCAGGCCCTGGACAAGCTTGGTGTCGACTACGTGGAAGGCGGCTGGCCGGGCGCTAATCCCACCGATAGCAGCTTTTTCCAGAACCCTCCGGAATTGAAGCGCGCCACCTTTACCGCCTTCGGCATGACCAAGCGGCCCGGGCGCAGCGCCGACAACGATCCGGGCCTGTCGGAAGTGGTGAACGCAGATGTGGGCGCGGTCTGTCTGGTGGGCAAGACCTGGGATTTCCATGTGGACGTGGCGCTGGGCATCGAGCATGGGGAAAACGTCGCCATGATCGGCGAAAGCGTGGCGCACACCATCGCCAAGGGGCGGGAGGCTTTGTTCGATGCGGAGCATTTTTTCGACGGCTACAAGGCCAACCCGGCATTCGCCCTTGATTGCTTGAAATCAGCCCTGTATGCGGGCGCCCGCTGGATCGTGTTGTGCGATACCAACGGCGGCGCCCTGCCGCACGAAATCTCGCGCATCGTGGGCGAGGTGGTGGAACATATCCCCGGTGATCGCCTGGGCATTCATTGCCACAACGATACCGGCAATGCCATCGCGGGCTCCCTGGCCGCCGTCCAGGCCGGGGTGCGCCAGATACAGGGCAGCCTGAACGGCCTAGGCGAACGTTGCGGCAACGCGGATCTGGTGGCCCTGATCCCGATCCTGAAATTGAAACCTGGATTTGCCGAAAACTATGAAACCGGCATCGATGACGAGGGCCTGCGCCATTTGACGGCGACGTCGCATTTGCT
>JAPYPT010000044.1:18242-27379 GCA_029937535.1 Alphaproteobacteria bacterium | reverse complement strand
TGACCCAGAGCCTGCCGGCCTCCATCACCGATCTCGTGGACTTGCTGGTGCCCGAATTGCAACGGCGCGGCAGGTTTCGCACCGAGTATGACAGCCGTACGCTACGGGGGCATTTTTTCAACTGAGCGGCATTCCGGCAACTGTCCCGTCGCGACGTGCTACGCGGCCGCGACGCCCGGCGCGTTATCACCTCGTGCCATGTACGGCCGCTCGCCAATTATCGTGACGCGATGCATCTCGCGCCGTTGACCATTGTAGTCGGCGATAGCGTTGTGCAGGGTGCACCGGTTATCCCAAAATGCGATGGAACCCCGGCGCCAGCGGAAGCGGCAGGTGAATTCCGGCTTAATGGCGTGGTTCCAGAGATATTCCAGCAACGGCCGGCTTTCTTCCCTGGTCCAGCCCTTGAAGTTTTTCGTATAGGTGCGGTTGACGAATAGCGCCTTGCGTCCGGTCTCCGGAATGGTGCGGATGACGGGATGCTCCATCTCCGCCTCGGCGTCGTCGCCATATCTGATATTCATGGACTTGTTGCGGGCAGGCCGCCCCGCGCCGTCACTTTTCGCGCCATAAGTATCTCCGGCGCTATGGATCGCCGTCATGCCGTCCAAGGTCTCTTTCAGACCATCGGATAGTGCGTCATAGGCTTGGTACATATTGGCGAACATGGTATCGCCGCCGTGCGCGGGCGATTCAAGTGCGTACAGGATCGATCCCAAGGGCGGGCGCTCGTAAAAAGTAACATCGGAATGCCAGCCATTGCCGAAACCCCGGACGTTGTCGTCCGCTTCCCTGATGACAGGTAGAATTTCCGGATGCTCGGGCAGACCGGCGGCAAAGGGATGAATATCGAAATCGCCGAACTTGGCCCCGAAGGCCAGATGCTGTTCGGGTGTAATGTTCTGATCGCGGAAGAAAATCACGATGTTCTCGTCAAAGGCCCGGCGGATTTCCGAGAACGTCTGGTTATCCAGGGTCCGCGATAAATCCACGCCGTGGATTTCGGCGCCGATCGTACCTCCAAGCGCCTCAACCTTAATTTTCTGATAGGTCATGTGTTCCTCCTATACCGGCGAACTGAAGCAATTCCTTATTTTATGTTTAGCACCATTGGCGCCGGCCCCATAGCTTCAGGTTTTGCTCCCGCTTTTCAACTTGCGTAGTTCATCGATTAATGGCGGTAGGATCTCCTGGCAGTCGCCCACAACGCCAAATCGCGACGACTGGAAAATTTGCGCCTCCCGGTCAGTGTTGACGGCGACAATGGTCTTGGCGTTGCCGCAGCCCGCCATATGCTGACCCGCCCCGGAAATTCCAAGGGCGATATAAAGTTCCGGCGCCACGGTGCGGCCTGACAGCCCAATCTGGTAGGAAGGCGGGCACCACTCGAGATCGCAGGCCACGCGGCTTGCGCCGACGGCGGCGCCCAGAACATCGGCCAGCTCTTGGGCTTTCTTGAAGCCCTCATGGCCATTGATGCCACGTCCGCCCGCGACGACAACATTCGCTGTTTCCAACCGGACGCCCGCCGTTGCCTGGACCTTGCGTTCGACGATGCGGGCGCAGGTTTCGCCGACATCGGTGGAAACCACTACCACCGCGCCAGACCGGCCATCGTCACGGTCGGGGACGGCCTGGGATTTGGACTTAACGGTCAAGACCGCCGGTTCGGTCTTGAACGAAAGCACCTCCCGCGCGGCGCCGCCATAACAGGGCCGTGTTGCCTGCAGGCGGCCGGCGACAACCGCCGCCGCGACGCAGGCGGTCGCGACCGTCGTACCCAGCCGAAACGAAAGACGAGGGGCAAGGTCGGCGCCCATGGTGGTATGACCGGTCAATATGACCACGGGCGGCGATGCGGCAGCGATTTCCATCAGCTTCGCCATCCATGCCTCGGCCAGATAGACGGCGTAGGCCGCGCCGTCACCCATATGGACGCGATCAGCCCCAAAGGCGATCAATTCGCCGGCGCTGTCGCCGAGACCTTCGCCAAGCAGCACGGCGTCCACGCCGCCGCCCAGACCATCGTTTAGCTCATCGGCCAGGCGCCGGGCCAGTCCCAGCATCTCGCGGGACAAATCCGTCGGGGCGCCATCTTCCGCTTCCGCGATCACCAGAACGCCGCTTGGCGCGCTCATAACACGTTCGACTCGAACAGACGCCGGGCCAGATTTCGGGCCATCTCTTCGGCGTTCGCACCGGGGACGTATTCGCACTCAATGTCACTGGTGGGGATATAAAGGCGTTCGACGACCCGCCGCGCGCCCAATTCACCCACCTGTCCGGCATCCAAGCCCAAATCGTCCACGGACCAGGAGGCGATCGGTTTTCGCGCCGCACGCATGGTCTCGCGCAGGCTGGCCTTGCGGACGGGGCCAATCTCGTGAGAAACCGTAACCAGCGCAGGCAGGGGCGCCTCCTGAATTTCGTAGCCGTTTTCGATCACCCGATCGACCCGGACCATGCCGTCCTCGACCGAAACGGCCCCGGCGAACGTGATCGCGGGGATATCCAGCAATTCGGCCAGCCCGCACCCGACCACGCCGACGTCCAAATCCGCCGCCTGCCGGCCGGCCAGGATCAGGTCGACATCACCGAGTTTTTGAATTGCACGGCTGAGCGTTAGGGCCGTTGTATAGCTGTCCGCATTTTGACAGGCCGGATCGGCCAGCAGCACGCCTTCGTCCGCGCCCAGGGACAACGCCGCCTTGAGGACCTGGCGCGCACTCTCCTCGCCCATGGTGATGACGGTGATCTTCGCCTCGCCCAGTGCCTCGCGGATACGCAGTGCCGCTTCGACCGCCTGTTCATCGAATGGGCTCATCACCGGCGAGACGCCCGAGGCAAGCCTCATGGTATTCGTGACCTCGTCAACCCGAAGCAAGGCGGACGCGATCTCCGGATTCTGGATTTGCTTCACGCAGACGGCGATATGCATACCCGCCTAGGCCTCCACAACGACGTCCATGGGAACGATGCCGTCGAAATGCTTGCGCTGGAAATTCCATTCGGTCTGCGGCTGGACGCGGCCCTGTTCGTCCGTGGCGCGGGCCAGAATGGAGTACGCACCGGGCGCATCCACCTCCCACAAATAGGACCAGCGGATCCACAGCCATTTGTCGGGAGAGTATTCCACATGGGCACCGGCCCAGCTCTCGCCGCCGTCGGTGCTAACCTCGATACGGACCACCTCGCCCTCGCCACTCCACGCCATGCCACGGATGGAGTGAACTCCGGTCTTGATGGGTGAATCCTCGTCGCGGGGATACTTGATCAGGGTTTTAACGCCCAGCGCCGTCATCATTTTCTTCTCGGGGTCATCCGGCGATTTGCCCGAGACAAAATAATGTGTCTGGTGATAGCAATCGGGCATGTGGTCCATGACCTCGATCTTGTGGATCCACTTTACCCACCAATTGCCGGCCCAGCCCGGAACAATCAGGCGTACCGGCGCGCCGTGCACATGCTGAAGATATTCGCCGTTATGGGACCAGGCCAGAATGGTGTCGGGGTCCATGGCTTTGTCCATGGGCAACCCCTTGTCGTAATTTATGATGCCGGGATCGACGACCTCGAAATCATCCCGGCCGACCGAAAGAAATTGCAGCATGGGATCGGGCCGGCCTTCGTCAAAGCCCTCGACTCGGATGGCAACGGCGCTGTCCTTGACCCCGGCGCGCTGCAAAACCTCGCTTAACGGCACGCCGATCCATTCGCCGGCGCTGACCAGGCCCGTGGCCAGCATCCCCGCCGCCGAGGGATCGAATTCCGGTTGCTCCTCGGTGTCTATTCTGCGCCAGGTACCAAATTCCTCCTGCTTCACGCGCAGTGACGGTTTTGGGTTATTCGATCTGTCCTGCAAATAATCAAAGAAGGCAGCGTCGTCGCCGGCGCATTCGGTGACCGCGCGCACGGTTCGGCCCGGCAGCCGGCGCAGTTCTTCCAGAGAATATTCCACCGCGTTCTCAATCTCGCCAAACAACGAAAAGCTATAGTCGTCCGGGTGAATGGGATCGGGCATTTCCAGTTGCGTGACAATGTAGGAGGCATCGGTGGGCGTGATCAGCCCTTCCAGGTCCAGCACCGGCGAGCGGGCCATGATGACCCGGCCCTCGGCATCCCGGCTCGGCATCAGCTCCGCCCGCTTGCGGTCCGGCCAGCCGTGAATCCAATCACCTTCAAGTTCGTCCTCGCCCATGACTTCTCCTATCCCTTCGTATTGGCAAACCCCATGGGTATCAGCCCCTCAATAGCGGATCCGGCAGGCGCCGCCTTTGCTGACAATGCGCACGGCGGTCGGCGTGTTGAAATGGGTGCCCAGGACAAGGATGTCGTTGTCGCAGGTCTGGTCAATGAAACGCTTGCGCGTCGCCACGGCCATTGCCTTGTCTTCGTCGGCGAGCTGCTGCCAGTCCGGCTCGGCGATCTGCACCGGGTGGATCATCATGTCGCCGGTGATGACGGCCCGTTGGCCCCGCGATGTCAGCTCGACACTGCAATGGCCTGGCGTATGCCCCGGTGTCGGCAGCAGGCGGACCGCATCGTCGATTTCCCAGGCGCCGTCGACCCATTCCACTTGGTTGGCCTCGATGATGGGTTTTATGTTCTGCGCCAGGACCGCCTGTTCGCTTTCCCCCGGGTGGTCTTGCCAAGCCTCCCACTCGCCCCGGTCAAACAGGTAGGTCGCGTTGGCGAATGTGGGCACCCAACGGCCGTCAAGCAGGCGTGTGTTCCACCCCGTATGGTCAACATGCATATGGGTGCAGAAGACGAAGTCGATATCCTCGGGCGTCAAGCCGGCGGCGGCAAGGTTCCTCAGATAGTCGCCCTGGCGCCCGTTCCACTGGGGAAAACTCAGACCCTCCTTGTGGTCGCCCACACAGGTATCCACCAGGATGGTATGGTGAGGGGTCCGCACCACGAAGCTGTGAATGGACAGCAGCATATTCCTTTTGTCGGTGACGAAATGCGGCTGCAGCCAATCCAGATGAGGATCGAAATCGTCGCGGGTCCTGTCCACGAAAAGGAAGCGTGGGCTCGTGGGTTCGACGACATCGATGATCTTGGAAACAGCGATATCTCCGATCGCGAAGCGCTGGACGGTGACATTGGCATTGGCGTTCATGGATGTGCTCCCAAAAGTGGCCCGGTTTCTCTTACTAGCGCCGCGAAGTCCCACGCGCGCCGTCGATTTGGCGGTATCCGAAATTTCATTTTCGCAAAACGGGAAGCACCAAGCAAGCCAGTGGGGACGAGGGGCTGGCGCGCGGTGCGGGCCCGTGGGAAGATGCGTTACAAATCAAGGAGTAGAGCGAATGACACGGACGATCGAACAATTTGGCAGCCGGTGCCACGATATCCTGAAGCAGAACCCGGGGCCGGAAGGTCTTGAGCAGGTGCGCCAAGGTCTGGAACAGGTTCTGGTGGACGAGGACATTTTGGCCGCCCATCTGGGCCCGGAAGCGGATCAGGCCCGCAATATCATCTATGAGGATCCGGAACTGAAATTCTGCATTCTGGCGCATGTGTTTGAGGGCGCGAACGAATCTTCCCCGCATGACCATGGCCCGACCTGGGCGATCTACGGTCAGGCAAGGGGCACCACCGAGATGACGGAATACCAGGTGGTCGAGGCGGCCAAGGATGGCAATCCCGGCAAAGTCGAAGCTTTCAAGACCTATAAGTTGGAGCCGGGCATGGCCGTCGCCTACGAGGCCGGGCAGGTGCATGCGCCCAAACGCACGGGAGAAACCCGGCTGATCAGGATTGAGGGCGTGAATGTGACGACGGTCAAGCGCACCCCCTACAAACTCGCGTAGAGCGTATTTGAAGAGAATGCGGTCTAATCCGGAGAAACCTTCATGAAGTTTGACTTACAGGGCAAGGTAGCCCTGGTGACGGGCGGCAGCCGGGGCATAGGCCGGGCGATTGCCGTGACCCTGGCGGAGCAGGGTGTGAACATCGCCCTTTGCGGTCGCACACAGGAAACCTTGACGGAGGCGGCCGATGAAATTCAGGCCCTGGGCGTCCAGGCTTGGCCCATTGTCGCGGACGTCAGTAAACTGGACGACATCAAGGCGTTCGTCGGCGAGGCCGCGGCGGCGGCCGGCCGCGCGGATATCCTGATTAACAACGCCGTCACCTCGCGAAGCGCGCCATTTGACGAGCAAACCGATGAGGATTGGCGCTATCACATAGACGTCAAACTCATGGCCTATATCCGCTGCGCCCGCGAAGTGCTGCCATACATGAAGGCCGAGGGTTGGGGGCGCATCGTCAATATTGGCGGCATGACCGCACGGATTGCCGCACCCCTGCGGGTGACCAACGGCATCGTCAATGCCGGCGTCGCCAATTTCACCAAGCAGTTGGCCGGAAACGTGGCGAGCAGCAATATAACCGTCAACTGCGTTCATCCCGGCAGCACGGCAACGGATCGGATGCAGCAGAACTTCGAACGCCAGGCGCGGGACGCCAATGTCGGCGTGGACGAAATCACGGCCCGGCAAATCGCGGGCATTCCCCTGGGACGCCTGATCAAGCCCCAGGATATTGCCGCCGCCGCACTATTTTTCTGCTCACCAATGGCCGATATTATCACCGGCCAATCAATTGCCGTGGACGGCGGGTCGGCGGCTTCCGTCAACTATTAGAATAGTACCGCGATTGGTCTAATACCGCCTTGCAATGATAGCGACCCATGGAGATCGCATCGACGCGCGCTCCTACCCGAAAGAGCCCGAAATGCGTCGCTAAGGGTCGCCATTATTGCAAGGCGGTATGAATTCAATAATCGAGCATTGAGGAGTGAGAAATATACCATGGCCGATCCGCGCCCAACCACCGTGCGCCTGCAAAAAATGTCCTGGGCTTTTACTGAATCCGCCGTCCTGTTCGCGGCCGTTCAAAGCGGCTTTTTCACCGCTGTTTCAAAACACGGCGAAAGTTCCCAGGCGATCGCCGAGGCCATGGGCATCAGCCACGCCAACGTCCAGCGCATGATTGTCGCATTGTTGACCCTGGAGCTCATTGAGCGGAACGGCGAAGGTTTTTGCAATGCCACCGATGTTGAACGGTTTCTGGTCGAGGGCGAGCGCAGTTACGCCGGGCGCTGGATAACCTGGTTCCATCATCAGTGGGCGAACTGGGGCGAGCTGGGGGAACGCTTGCAAAATACCGCCCCCGAACAAACCCTGGGCTTTTACAATGAAGGCTTCACCGAAGCCCATGCCCGGCGTTACCACGCGGCGACCGCCAGCGTCGGTCTTGGCGCGGCGCGCAAGTTCCTTGCGGAGGTGGATTTGAGCGGGCGGCGCAAGTTGTTGGATTTGGGCGGTGGGTCAGGCGCCTATTCCATCGAGGCGGCAAAAAAATACCCCGATCTTGAAGCCATCGTGCTGGATCTTCCGGAAGTGGTGGTGGTGTCACGGGAATTTATCTCCGAACACGGTGTCGCCGACCGGGTCAGCGCGGAAAAATGCGATTTCACCGCCGATCCGTTTCCCAAAGGCGCCGACGTCATCTTGATGAATTCCAACCTGCCGCAATATTCCGGCGAGGTGATCCAACAGGTGGTGCAAAAGGCCTATGACGCCTTGCTGCCGGGGGGCGAGATGCATATCTGTGGCGAAATGATCAATGAAGACTGGCACGGCCCCCTGATACCGGCCATGTGCGCCATACACGGTGTCCTCTTCAACTCCACCGCCCTGCCGCATCGGCCCAGCGAATGTATCGGATATTTCGAAACCGCCGGTTTCCGCGACGTAAAAGTCAGGGAATTCATTCCCGACATTCTGCAACACATCAGCGGACGCAAACCATCTTAAGACACTACCGCCCCATCAACCGCCCCACCTGTTTTCCGATCCAGCTGGGCTGGCCGGTCAGCGGATCGGCGCTGGAAAAGGCGCGGATGAACTCGGCAACGGGCGGGCTCAGACGGAAAGCGGGCCGTTAACGATCCAGGTTCTCCGCGTTTTGGGACGGGGATTTCACGCCCTAATGGGTCAAGAAGGGTCAACGGCGAGACGATGGGCAGGATCCAGCCGATATGTTCACCGAACCCGGTAATGATCGTGTCGCAATAGACGTCACGGCGGATTTGTCCTTGTGCGACATACAATACATGACCGGGATAATCGGGTAAGGCGATGGCCAGGCTGTAGTAGGGACTGGCGCCGCCACTAGAGTTGGGAAGGCGGAAAAAAATGGCGGGGCTTGCGACGTCGATACCCTTAAATCGAACCATGACCAGAACCTGATTGCCATCGAACCACAATTCCCGCTCCAGATCACCTTCGATGATGTAGTGATGGGCGCTGACCGTTTGCCCGCCCACCGTGACGTCTTCGCTGCCGGCGTCACGGACCGTGATGTTCATCTGTTTGCCATGCAATGTATTCAGGATTGAACCGCCCGCTAGAATACCTTCGTGCCACAGACTGGCGGTGATGGTCTTCGCTGACGCCTTCGATGCCTGACCGTCGCCCTTCACGGCGACGGTATGTTTGGTGCCATCGTCGTCGGTACTGGACACCAACTCCACAAGTTGGCCGTTTCGCCAGACTTCCCGCCCCTCATGATCAAAGTAATAGGCGGTAAGGAACAACACCTTGACCTTGACCTTGGTCTGGATCGTGACCACCAACGTGTCAGCGCTTTTTTCGAACGACAGAACATGGCTCCCGATCGGATCACCTTCACGCAATACGGTGAATTCCAACTTGCCTCCGCTTGGCGCTGCCGCACGGGCGGTGTTGATCGTGAGCACAATTATTGAAAGCAAAAAGAAGGCGAGGACGGTGATGGAAAATCGATTTGACCGCATGATCATTTTCCTTTTGGTCAGTCAATGATCCCGAAAAGCTAACCGGTCCTGCTTACGGCTAGCTTACGGCCTGGCTGTCGCCGGAGCTTTCCAGGCGGCTTTCACAGCTGCAAATCTACAGAACGACATTTTCGCCGGATTATTCTTGGGCTGTTACCGGTGTCTCGGGCGCGCTAACTAGCGTCGTCTGAAATTATCTGGTGGCGGCCTGGATTACCTGGAGGCGCACACGTTAGAAATTTCTCAATTTGAATGGGGCCATCGGATCACCCAAAATCCAGACCCCTTCACCTCAGACGGCCCACCT
>JAPYPT010000044.1:0-18142 GCA_029937535.1 Alphaproteobacteria bacterium | reverse complement strand
GCCCACCTCAATCGATTACCAGTATAAAATGACATCATTTTTATACTGTTTGATCTAAACATTTAGGCCGCCCGTTCCGCCGCGCCCTTTTCGGGCAACAGCGTCGCCATGACGTTTTCGACGATGCGGTGGCCGCCGCGGGCGTCCATGGAGAGAATGGATTCGGGGTGGAATTGCACCGCCGTGATGGGTTTGGAGGTGTGGCGGATGGCCATGACCATGCCCTCTTCGTTGCGGGCGATGACCTCCAGGTCGCCCGGCACCTTGTCGGAGACGGCCAGCAAGGAATGATAGCCGCCGACCCGGGCGCCCGGCGCGATGCCGTCGAAGATGCCGCTGCCGTCGTGCTCCAGGCGCCAGTATTTGCCGTGACGGGGCACTTCCATCACCTCCAACTCGCCGCCGAAAGCCTCGACAATGCCCTGCAGGCCAAGGCAGACGCCGAATTGCGGAATGCCCAGTTCGGCCACCATTCGTACCAGGCCGGGCACGCCGAAGTCCTTGGGCTGGCCGGGGCCGGGGGAATGGATCACCAGGTCGGGCTTTTCCGCCAGGGCCGCCTGGGCCGGGGCGCCGTGGCGAAAGGTCCGAACCTCGGCCCCGGTCTGACGGAAATAGTCGGCCAGGGTATGCACGAAACTGTCTTCGTTATCGACCATGACGATGCGCACGCCGGTGTAGGGCGGCACCTCTTTCACAGGCTCGGCGATGGGGCCGGTGCGGCCCAGATCGGCGACGGCCTTGAAAAACGCGGTGGATTTGACCTTGGTCTCCAGCTCTTCCTCCGCCGGCACGGAGTCATAGACGAAGGTGGCGCCAACCCGGTAATCGGCGCGGCCCTGCTCCAGATGCACGGTGCGGATGGTGATGCCCGTATTGACGGTGCCCGAGAACATCAAGGCGCCGATGGCCCCGCCATACCAGCGCCTGGGCGAAACCTCCTCCTGCTCGATGATTTCCACCGCCTTGCGTTTTGGCGCGCCGGTCAGGGTGACGGCCCACATGTGGGAGAGAAACGCGTCGATGCCGTCGAAGCCTTCGCGCATGCGGCCTTCCACATGGTCGACGGTATGAAACAGCCCGGCGTACCGTTCGATGGCGCGCCGTGCCAGCAGTTTCACCGTGCCGGGACGGCAGATCCGCGATTTGTCGTTGCGGTCCACGTCCGTGCACATGGTCAGCTCGACCTCGTCCTTCTCCGAATTATACAGCGCCAGGATACGCTCGGCGTCTTCCATGGCGTTATCGCCCCGGCGCGCGGTGCCGGAGATGGGTGAGGATTCGACCCGGTCGCCGTCCACCCGGACGAACATTTCAGGCGAAGCACCGATCAATTGTTCCGCCCCGAACTGGAATAGGAATTCATAGGGCGAGGGGTTGATGCGGCGCATCAGGCGGAACATATCCGATGGCGGGCCGTGATAGGCGGTTTGATATTTGCGGCTCAGCACCACTTCGAATATATCGCCCACATGCATGCGCTCCCGCGCCATGTCCACCTTCGCCATGTATTCTTCCGGGCTGTGATCCGAGGTGATCTCTCCCGTGGCGATGGCGTTCGGGCTCACCGTTTGGGCGAGGCCGGCGAACGCGGTCTCGCCAAGTCCGGTGGTGGTCAGGGCGCGCCGGGTAAATTCGTATTCGTAGGCATGAGCCTCTTCCAAGCGGCGGTCCAGCACCATGATGCGGTCCGGCAAGTACAGGTGCAGCAGCTTGTCCTCTTCGCCGCGCGGCATGGACAGGGCCATCTGCTCGAACTCGTAAATCAGATCGAAGCCGAAGGCGCCCCAAAGGCCAAGAAAGCTATCCCGCATGCCGTCAAATTCCGCCATCAGGGCGCGGATCGGCGTGAAGGTCGAGGGCTGGCGGCTGCGTTCTTCCTCCGCGAACATGCGCTCGGGCCCGGAGACGGTGAGCACCAGATTGTGCTCGTCCTCGCTCTTCAGCTCGATATTCGGATCCTTCAGCAACAACGGCCGCAACATGGCCAGAATGGGGACGCCGCGCGGGTTCAGGGCGGAAAGGCGAAACTGTCCGGCATGGGCAACGATCTCCAACGGAGGGTCGATAAAGCCGAAGTCCCAGCGCGCATAGCGGTCCTGATCCTCGACACCCGATGAAAGATAGGCGCCGCGGGTTTCGTTCAAGGCGTCGATCAGAAAATCGATGCCCCGTTCAAAGTCGATGTCCCGGTCGGTGCGGTCGATGACAATACCGGAAGGTGAAACGAATGAATAATCGGTCATGACAGGTGTTCCTGCTGGCTTGTTCGGCTGGCGGTCATTCCCCTAAAAGGAGCCCGCTGCAACGCATTATTGAGGTTCGTCGTGGTGATCAGGCGGCATCGAAACCGCCAAGGCAAGCGGACAGCTTCACCAAAGAAAGGCGATGAATTTGGGCGGATGCCGGTCCGCGTCCGATATGCGTTGCGTTGTCATAGCGGCGGGACGCTAGCATGCCCCCGCGCCTGCGTCCAGTTTCCCATCCCGCCGCATGTCCCGCCGCATGACCCATTGTGCCGCAATTGGAATTCGGGCAGTTTTGCATATTCAAGCCGCGCCGGTGTTGGCGCCTACGTCATGGACCAGCCATTACGGGGACCGGAAAAATGAACGACTCCGCCCTGCATCGGAGTTATCAGGCAACGCCTTATCCAAGCCGGCCCGTGCCGCTCTCGCATCCGGATCATCTGTATGTTGTCGGCCGTTTGCATGGCTTGACGCCCACGAAGCCGGATGCCGCACGGGTGCTGGTGCTGGAGCTGGGCTGCGGGGCGGGCGGCAATTTATTGCCCATGGCGGCAACTCTGCCGGCGGGACGGTTCACGGGCGTCGATCTCTCGGAACGGCAAATCGAGGGAGCCGAGACGGCGGCGCGGGCGGGCGCATTGGACAATGTCGAGTTCCTGGCCGGCGATGCCTTGGCGCTGTTAAAGGGGCAGGTTGGTCAGAGCTATGATTACATCGTCCTGCATGGCCTCTATTCCTGGGTGCCCCTGGACGTTCAAGCCGCCCTGCTTCCCCTCTGCCGCCGGCTGCTGGCGCCGAACGGCATGGTTTATATTAGCTACAACACCTATCCCGGCTGGCATGGGCGTGGCCTGGTGCGGGACCTCATGCAGCGCGCCGGCGCTAATATGGCGGAGCCGGCCGCGCGGGTTTTGGCGGCCCGCCAGGCCTTGGATAATATGATCCCGGCCCTCGCCCAGGCGGATGACGCCTACGCCAAACTTTTGGCGGAAGAAAGCCTGCGGGTGGCGGATCTGGATGACGGCTTTCTACTGCACGATCTGCTTGAAGCGGAAAACCATCCCCTCTACGTGGATGAATTCCTGGCCCGCGCGGAGGGGGCCGGTTTGCAATTCCTCTCCGAGGCCAATGTGGCGGCATCGCGGGAAGAGAATTTTTCGCCCGCGGCGCGCCGGCAATTGGCGGCCATTGATGATGCCGTGCCGCGCGAACAACGGATTGATTTTATCCTCAACCGCAGCTTCCGCCAGACCCTGCTGTGTCCGGCCGGAACCACGGTTCAACGCCGCATTGAACCGGATTGGCTGGCTGGGATGCACATGGCCTCGCCACTGCGGCCCCTGGGCCCAGATCCCAATGGCGCGCCGGGCGAAGCTTTTTTCGCCACGCCCGATGGCGGCCGCATTGGCATGACGGCGCCGAACGCCATCACCGCCCTCAATCATCTGGCCCTTGCCTGGCCGGATTTCATGTCATTTCGGGATTTATCGGCGATGGTCGGTGACGGCGCCATGGTGGCGCAACTGGCCATCGACCTTTACCCCCGCAACTGGCTCGACCTCTCGCCTCGCCGGCCCCCGTTCACGACCACGCCCGGTCCCCGGCCCAAATCCACCGCCCTCGCGCGATGGCAAATGCGGCAAGGGGATAGGGTGACGGACCAACGCCACCGCAGCGTCACCATCACCGACGGCTTCACCCGCCAACTGCTGCCCCTGCTGGATGGCCTGACGGACCGCGGCATGCTGATGGCGGCCATCGCCGCCTTCGAGAGGGGGGCGGATACCCTGGTCGCCAACGACGACTCCGAGGCCACGCTGGATGCCGCCCTGCATCAATTGGCCGAACGTTGCCTGCTTGTCCAATAGGCCATGGGCTATTAAGCTCCGGCCCGGAGGATCATTCAAACATGCAAGAACAACCTGACGGCGGCGATCCAATCGATTGGACCGGCGCCATTCTTTCCGTATTGCAAGACTGGCGGGTGAGCCAGATCGCCTACGTGCCGGATGCCGGGCATTCCGATCTGATCGTGCGCTGCGACAGGGCGGAGAATATGCGCCTGGTGCCTCTGACGACGGAGGAGGAAGGCATCGCCGTCCTGGCCGGGGCCTGGCTGGGCGATCAACGCGGCGTTCTGTTGATGCAATCTTCGGGCGTCGGCAATTGCATCAACATGCTGTCCCTGGCCCGGGTCTGCCGCTTTCCCTTGTTGACCCTGGTCACCATGCGCGGCCAGTGGGGCGAGTTCAATCCCTGGCAGGTGCCCATGGGGCAATTGACGCCGAAAGTGCTTGAAGCCGCCGACAGTCTGGTGTTTCCCGTTGATGATCCCGGCCAGATGGGCCAGGTGGTTGCCGGCGCCGCGCGCATGGCCTTTGAAGGACCGGCCCAGGCGGCGGTGTTGATCGGCCAGGCGGTAATCGGCGCCAAGAGTTTTGGAAAGTAGATCATGGATAATACAACCGATCAGTATCTGAACGGCACCCTGGACCGCAACCGGGCCGGGGACTATCCCCTGCACCGGCGCGAGGTCGTGGCGGCGCTGCTGGCAGATCGCGGCGATATCCTAGTGGTCGCGGGTTTGGGCGCCCCGGTTTGGGATTGCACGGCGGTGGAGGATCATCCCCTGACCTTTCCCCTGTGGGGCGCCATGGGCGGGGCGGCGGCCATGGGGCTCGGTCTGGCCATGGCGCAACCGGAGCGCCGGGTCCTGGTCATCACCGGCGATGGCGAGATGCTGATGGGTCTGGGCGCCTTGACCACCATTGGCGCGCAACAGCCCGGCAATCTGGCCGTGGTGGTCTGTGACAATGAACGCTACGGCGAAACCGGCATGCAGTTGACCCATACCGCCGGCAGCCTCGATCTGCCGGCCATGGCGCTGGCCGCGGGCTTCGCCACCGCCACCAGCATCCGTTCCGACAATGAATTCAAGGCGGCTGTCCCAGCCATCCGCGCCGCATCGGGCCCCGGTTTATGGTCCATCAAGATCCGCGCCGAGGCCTCTCCCATCGGCGCCATGCCGCCCAAGGACGGCGTCACCTTGAAGGACCGCTTTCGCGCGGCATTGCTGGCCTAAACCGATTTCGGTATTGAATTGTGCGATCAAGGCTGCGACGGCAGCCCGGCGCCCCTGCGCCGCCCCTGTGGAACCGTGCGCTTCAGCGCACTGGCGTGAACGAAAAAAGTCTACCCGACCGCGCCATTGGATTTCAATTCATCGATCGCGGCGCCGTTCAGTCCCAGCCAGTCGCTGATCACCTGATCCGTATGTTCGCCCAGAACCGGTGACGAGGTAACGCGCGTGGCCTTGCCGTCCACCCGCACCGGCCAGCCCGGCATCTTGAACGGGCGATGCACGGGGTGGACCATGGTTTGCATGACGCCGCGTTCTTCAAACGTGACGTCGCTGTTCAATTCATCCGTATCCAGGACGGCGCCGGCGGGGATGCCGGCCTCGCCCACCGCCTTCATGGCCTCGTATTTGGACCGGCGCCTGGTCCAGCCGGCGATCACCTCATCCACCTCCTCCTCGTTCGCCACGCGGTCGGCCGGGGTCAAATAGCGCTCATCGCCGATCAGGTCCTCGCGCCCGATTAAGGTCAGCAACCGGTCCCAATGGTCCGGGTTGGCGCGGCTGGTCATGATGTAGACGTAATCGTTCGAGCCACCCGGCGCGCAGGGATACAGCCCCATGGGCGCATTGATGATGCCCGGCACCTTGCTGCCGCCGCGCTCCGCCGCCTTGCCGGTCAGGCCTTGGGTGGAAAGTCCGATGCGCATGTAATGCAGCATCGCATCCTGCATGGCGACCTGCAGGCGGTGGCCCTCTCCCGTCTCCCGCCGTTTGTAGAGCGCGCCCAGGATGGTGATGGCCATCAACATGCCGGTACCGGTATCGCCTATGGAGATGCCCGGCCGGGTCGGCGGGCCGTCCTTGTCTCCGGTCACGCTAAAGGTGCCGCCGCAGGCCTGGGCGATCATGTCAAAGGCAAGGTTCTTCTCGAACGGGCTGCCTTCACCGAAACCCTTGACCTGGGCATAAATGATGGAGGGGTTGATCGCCTTCGCCACCTCATAGGACAGGCCCAGGCGCTCAATCGCGCCGGGGGCGAAGTTTTCCATCATCACATCCGCCTCGGCGATCATGTCCTTGACCAGAGCGAGGCCCTCGGGCGACTTCAGGTTGACGGTAACCGATTTTTTGTTGGCGTTGAAGATTTGGAAATAATACGGATCATTGTCCGGTTGATTGGGCCGCAGGCGGCGGCCGGGATCGCCCCTGTTCGGGTTCTCGATTTTCACCACGTCGGCGCCAAGCCAGGCGAGGGCCTCGGTGCAGGACGGGCCGGCCTCGAACTGTGTTAAATCAAGGACCTTGACCCCCTGCAGGAAGGTGAAATCGGCAACATTATCGGACATGGCGTGTTTCCTCGAGCTTGAATAGGCGGAACGGTTGTTTCGGGCCAAGATTGGCACAGTCCGCCGGCCAAAGCCAATCCACCCTCCCGCCCCAACGCTTTACCTTTCGTTTCAAAGATGGCATAGCATCAATATGTCACAGTGCCAAAAGGCCGACAGCGGTGGATGGTGGGGACATTCGTCCGGGCATGTTGTATAGCGTTGAATGGAGCAATTGGATGACGGAAGCGGCGGTAACGGAAGCGGAATTGAGCGCCCACCCCCTGGTGCTGGTTGCCCACAAGCTGAAAATATTCGTGGAATTTTTCGGCGAACGCGGCGCCTATTTCATCCTGCCCCTGATCATTTTCACCATGGTGGACGTTTTCGGCCGCAAGCTGACGGGCTCATCGTTCGATGCGCAGCTGTGGTTGGTGGAAAACGTCAGCGGCATGTTCAAATCCACCATGCTGCAGGAAATGGAATGGCATTTGCATACGGTGCTGTTCTCAATGGTTCTGGGCTATGGCTTTACCCGCAACCGCCATGTCCGGGTCGATCTGTTCCGCATGCATATGCAAACCAAGATGCAGGCGGCCATCGAGCTTATCGGCACCATGTTTTTCATGATCCCCTACACCATCGTGGTGATCTATTTCTGTTACATCTTTGCCTATGATTCTTTCGTCACCAATGAAATCTCGGCCTCCCTGGTGGGCATGAGCCACCGCTGGGTCATTAAAGCCATTCTGGGCGCCGGCCTGATCATCGCCCTGGCCTCGGGCCTGGCCGTCTGGCTGCAAAGCATTCTGGTGGTGTTTGCGCCAAAAGACCTGCGGTTCGCGTTAATGACCCTGGAATGGCCCGAAGACATGGGCGGCGGCGTCGAAGGTTATGAACGCATGGTACTGGCCGATCAGGAAACCGACATGAAGAAAATCGGTAAGGGCGGCAAGGGCTAGGAAATTTCCAGCCTTATTCGATAATAACTTTCTCCTCGATCACATAGCTCTTGATCCGGCCGATGATCAGCGCGCCGTCGGCATAAAGCTCCTGGGCCTCTGCCGTGGCGGAGGAGCGTTCCATGGCTTCCATGCTGTCGTACCAAAGCTCCGCGATGCCATCGATCTCCATGTCCGGCGCCGGGATATCGGCGCGCGTGGTCTCGCCCTTGATGTGGCTTTGCACGTAGCGGCGAATACCAGGCACGGCGAGGGCCAGGGGGCCATGCACGTGCAGCCAATGATCGACAAATTCCTCGTGGCTTAACGCGGGCTTGCGGCTCAGCAGTGAAATCCGTTTGATCATCGTTCCATCCTCGAGGTTGTGGGGAGCTTGGAAATCTTCATACCCCTCTGGTCATGGCATTGGCGACGATATAGAGGCCCAGGATCAGCAGGGCGGTGAAGAAAATACGGCGAAACAGGTGCTCGGACAAGCTGCGCCGGATGCGCTGGCCGAGAATCATGCCCAACAGCGCGGGCGCCAGGGCCGCCGCCGATATCTGTCCCTGGGCCATGGTCAGAAGCGCATTGCCCTGTAGGGCGATGCCGAGCGCCAGGGTGGAGGCCGTGAAGGAGATGCCCATGGCCTGGACCAATTGGTCGCGGGACAGCCCGATGCCTTGCAAATACATCACGCCGGGCACTACGAAGGAGCCGGTCATTCCGGTCAGGATACCGTTGACCGCACCCAGGACCGGGCCGGCCCAAAACTCGTGGCGCGGCGATATCTCAAGGCGCCGCCCGGCCAGACTAACAATGCTGTAGGTGGCCAGAAGCAGCCCCAGCAGGGCCGAAAGGTGGGAGAGATCCAGCCGGCTCAATGCCGCCGCGCCAAGCCAGACCGTCAGGCTGGCCGGCAACAGGAACGGCCAAAGACGGCGCAGCAGCACCAGGCCGTGGCCACCCTCGGCGGCCTGCCACAGGTTGGTCACGAACGACGGCACCAACAAAACAGCCATCGCCGTGGGCATGTCGATAATCACGGTGAGTGCCGCCAGGCTGACCGTGGGCAATCCCAGGCCGATGACGCCCTTGACCATGCCCGCAACGAGGAACGTGACCATGATGGCGGCGATAACGGGTGGATCGAACATGGCCCGACGCTAGCCGCCGTCCGCGCCCCTGTCCAGCAGACCTATCATTTGCTAATGTACGCCCTGCGCCCTTCTTCCACTCTTGTATCCCGACCAGTTGCCGAAAAGAGTAATGATGACATTTTCCCAAACCGCCTGGGGCCAAATCGCCCCTATTTACAGCGCCATTCTGGAGCAGCCCTTTATCCGCGAGCTCTCCGCCGGCAGCCTCAGCCGGGCGCGGTTTCAATTCTACATGACCCAGGACGCCCTCTACCTGGCCGAATTCTCCCGCGTCCTCTCCCTGATCGCCGCCCGCACCCCGGACCCCGACGCCAAAACGCAGTTTACCGCCTCGGCGCAGAACGTAATGGTGGTGGAGCAGGCCTTGCACGAGACGTTTTTCAAGGAGTTCGGCATCGGCGATGACGTCATGGCCAAGGCCGAGATGGCATCGACCTGCTTTGCCTACACCAACTACCTGCACCGCGTGGTCGGCCAGGAACCAGCCGCCGTGGCGGTGGCATCGGTGCTGCCGTGCTTTTGGATCTACTGGGAGGTCGGCAAACATATCCGCGCCCAGGCCGCCCCGGAAAACCCCTACCAACGCTGGATCGAAACCTACGGCAACCCGGTCTTTGGCGAACGCGTAACCAACGTCATCGCCATCGCCGACGACATGGCCGCATCCGCCCCAACCGAAATCAACGACGCCATGCAGGAAGCCTTCCGCCGCGCCTCCCAGCTTGAGTGGATGTTCTGGGACAGCGCCTACCGGCTGGAGGGTTGGCCGGTTTAATCTAACTTCCGGCGGTCCCTAGCCGAACCTAGGTTATTCGCCCTAAGCCGCGAAGCATTCCTGACCGATACAGTGGACCTGGCTGAGGCTTCAAGCGATTTGAGAGTCCGGCGACCTTGTTCCTATTGACGCGAGCAAAATTCAGAGTGGCCTCTTCTGCTCGTAAGGGGGCTTCTACTGCGCTATTTGCAAATAACAAGTTGTATTTTGATACAAAATTACACCATAGTAAATTTTTATCGCTTCATAAATCTACTTAAATGGAATGGTTATGATAACGCAAGCTATCGAAACAATAAGGAGCGAAAGACAAAAACTTACAGATACATTCGCTTCAGTCGTCGTAACACTTCTTGGGTTGCAAAGCTCGGCAGGATCTACACTCAAGGTAAATTTAGACATCGAAATCCCAGAAACTCTCGGTGGCATCAATTGGTTCGACCAACGTATAAATGCAATGCTGGGCCTTGTTAATGGCATCACTGAGATTGACCCTCTTGGCTTTATTTTTGTTCCAAAATCACTCATTACCGCGCTACCAACGACGCTCTCCAATATAGAGGAACAGCTAGCAGATCTGTTAAGGGGAATTGAGGAAGTCAAAAGCGATGGAGGAATACGGGACGTCGATGATGATTTGGTCATACACAGCGTTGACCAGATCATTCACCCATCCGTTGATTTAAAGGTTTTTTATCAGAAAGCGGATAACCAGATCGATCAGGCCTTAAAAGGTGTTCATGATATTCTCTTAATATTGAATGCGGAAAGGCCACGGTGCGGCGGAGGGCTGCGCCGCTGTGGCCGCCGATGATGATGGGCGGGCCGGATGGGGCATGGGGCAGGGGGTAGCTTTTGAAGCCGGACCAATGGAGATAGTCGCTTTTATGTTCCACCACCTCGCCGGACCAGACCTTTTTGATGGCCGCCAGATAGTCATCGAAGCGTTTGCCCCGGCCCGCGAACGGCACGCCCATGGCCTGGAATTCCTCCGCCAGCCAACCGACGCCCAGGCCCAGGAGCAGCCGGCCCTTGGCCAGGTGGTCCAGGCTGGCGACTTGTTTGGCGAATAACAGCGCGTTGCTTTGGGGCAGGAGCTGGATGCCCGTGCCCAGGCCCAGCGTGGTGGTATGGGCCGCGATGTGGGACAGCGCGATCAGGGGGTCGATGAACGGGGTTTCGGGCGCCACGCCGATGCGGCCGGAGCGGTTGAAGGGGTAGGTGGAGGTATAATCGAGGGGGATCATCACATGTTCCCCGGTCCAGACGGACTCGAAACCCATATCCTCGGCCTTCCGGGCCAGGGGTAACAGGCTATCGGGCGCGCCGTCTGGCAACATGTTGATGCCGAATAAACCGATTTTCATGACGCTGTCCTTATTTCAGCAGGTCCCGGCAGGCGGCGGCGATCGCGGCCTCGCTCAGGCCGTAATGTTCGCGCACCCGCGCCGTGGGGCCGACGATGGCGAATTCGTCCGGCATGCCGACCATGCGCATGGGCGTGGGCTGTTCCAGGGCCAGCAGTTCCGCCACGGCGCCGCCCAGGCCGCCCGTGGTGCGGTGTTCCTCCGCCGTGACGATGGCGCCGGTCTCCGCCGCCGCCGCCAATATGGCATGGGTATCCAATGGCTTGATGGTGTGCATATTCAGCACCCGGACGTTGATGCCGGAGGCGGCCAGGGCCTCCGCCGCCGCCAGGGCGGGCGCCACCAGGGCGCCGCAGGCAATCACCGTGATGTCATCGCCGGGGCGCAGTTGCTCCGCCTTGCCGATCTGGAAATCCGCATCCATTGC
Organism: Alphaproteobacteria bacterium; assembly: GCA_029937535.1. Lineage (GTDB taxonomy): Bacteria > Pseudomonadota > Alphaproteobacteria. Next base: position 6,819 of record JAPYPT010000044.1, on the reverse strand, counting down.
CGTCACCGGCGGCTCGGCGAATTTGCCGCCCAGGCGGATATAACAGGGGCCGTCCAACTGCTCCGTCGCCAGGGCCGCATGCCAGGTCTGGCGCGCGTCCGCCGGCGCGATCACGGTCATGTTGGGCATGTTGCGCATGATGGCCAAATCCTCCACCGCATGATGGGTGCCGCCCGCCATGGCCAGGACAATACCGCCGCAGGCCGCCCCGATCACCACCCGTTGGTTGGCGTAGGCCACATCGTTACGCAATTGTTCAAGGGAGCGCGTGGTGATGAAGGGCGCGTAGCCGCACAAGATCGGCCGCATGCCCGTGGTCGCCAGGCCCGCGGCCATGCCCATGGCGCTCTGTTCGGCGATGCCCGCCTCGATCAAACGTTCGGGGCTGCGTTCGAGGAAGCCGCGCAGGCCGAACAGATCGATGGTATCGGCGGAAATCGCCACCACCTTGGGATCCCGTCCCGCCAATTCGCCCACCGCCAGACCAAAGGCCAGGCGCGATTGATCCTCTGCCTTCACCTCCCATTCCGGGCGCGCTACGTCCTTGTTCATGGCATCGTTCATGCGCCGTCTCCCAGTTCGGACATGGCCTTCTCATAAACGTCGTCGGTCACCAGGTTGTTGTGCCAAAGGAAGCTGCCCTCGGCGAAGCTGACGCCCTTGCCCTTGATGGTGTGGGCGATCAGCAACGATGGTTTGTCGGTGGCGAATGGCAGGGCGTCCAGGGCCTCGACAATTGCCTCCATGTCGTGGCCGTCGATCTCCCGCACGGCCCAGCCAAAGGCCCGCCATTTGTCCGCCAAGGGCTCCAGATCCTGCATCTCGGCCACCGCGCCGCTTTGCTGGATCTTGTTGTAGTCCAGGATCGCCGTCAGGTTGGCGAGTTTGAACTGCGCCGCCGCCATGGCGCCTTCCCAGTTGGAGCCTTCCTGTAGCTCGCCATCGCCAAGCATAACCACGGTGCGGAAATCCTTTGTCTGCATGCGGGCGCCCAGCGCCATGCCGATGGCGACGGACAGGCCATGGCCCAGGCCGCCCGTGGACATCTCCACGCCGGGCATTTTGATGTCCGGGTGCATGCCGAAGGACGATTGATAGGCATAAAACTGATCCAGCACGCCGTCCTCGATAAACCCGGCCCGCGCCAGGGCGGCGCCTAGGGCGGCGTTGGCGTGGCCCTTTGACAGCACGAAGCGGTCCCGCTCCGGCCAGTCGGGTTCATCGGGCCGCAAACGCAGATGATTGAAATACAGCGCCGCCAACAGATCGGCGGCCGAGCACGAGCCGCCCATATGGCCCGAGCCCGCCCCATGCAGGGCGCGCCAGACATTGCGGCGGATCCCCAAGGCGTCATCGCGCAGGGCTTCGATCCTGGCCGCGTAATTGCTTGTCATGTGGAGATTTTCCTCTCAACGTATCAATCGTCGGCCAGCAGCCGCTCGCGCAGGGTATCGCCTTCATAGGCCTGGCGGAACCTGCCCCGCCGCTGTAATTCAGGCACCAGCAGGTCGACCACGTCGGCAATGCTGCCCGGCAATTCGCCGCAGCGGAACATGAAGCCGTGGCCGCCCGATGCCTCGTAAGCCTCTTCCATTTTGTCGGCTACCTGGGATGCCGTGCCGATGGCGCGGAAGCCGCCCATGCCGTTGCCGTACATGCGCGCCACCTCGGCCAGGGTCTGTCCGCGATAATCCCGCAGCAGCATGTTGGCCACGCCCTGCATGCCGGGGGTTTCCTCTATTCCCGTCTCCTCGATCGCCACGTCGGCGGGCAGGGTTGAGAAATCCACGCCGAAATGTCCCGACATCAGGGCCAGGCCGCCCTCGGGCGGGACCACGGCGCGCAGAGCCTCGTCCTTGGCCCTGGCTTCGGCCTCCGTTTCGCCAACGAATATGGACGAAGCCCAGAGGATGCGGATATCTTCCGCCGCCCGCCCGGCCGCACGGGCGGACTCGTTGACCCGTACCCGGTGTTCCTTCATGCCGTCCAGGGACGAGGAGGTGGCGAAATGCACTTCCGCGTGCCGCCCGGCGAAGGCCATGCCCGGCCCCGAGCCGCCGGCCTGGATGATGACCGGGCGCCCTTGCGGACCCGGCGCCACGTCCAGGGGGCCTTCGACCTGAAAATATTCGCCCTTGTGATGGATTTTATGCACCTTGGCCGGATCGGCGAAGGTCAGGCCCTCGCGGTCCATGACCAGGGCGTCGGGTTCCCAACTGTCCCACAGCTTGTAGCAGACCTGCATATATTCCTCGGCCCGGAGGTAGCGTTCCTCCTTCGACAGTTCCTCCGACATGTTGAACTGCGCGGCGGCGTTGCGGCCATAGCTGGCGACCACGTTCCAGGCCACCCGCCCCTCGGTCAGATGATCCAGCGTGGCCATGGTCCGCGCCGTCATATAGGGCGGCACATAAGTGGTGGAGACGGAAATGCCCACGCCCAGCCCCGTTGAAGCCCGGGTCAGCAGGGGGGCCAGGGGGGCGGGGTCGTGCAGGGGGAACTGGATGGCGTAGCGCACGGCGGCGTCCATTTTGCCCTCGAAACCATCATAGACCCCGTACATATCGGCAAAGAACAGCATGTCGATACAGCCCCGGTCCAGGGTCCGGGCCAGATGTTCCCAAAAGGCGGGCTGGGCGTAGTGAAAGCCGCGATAGGCGCGCGGCAGGCTCCAGGCGCCGATGGAATGCTGGCTGGGCCCGTGGCCAAGCACGAACGCCAGATGCATGTTCGCGGTCATGTCCCGGTCATATCATGACCTTGCGCGGTCGATGGCGGTCAGCTTCACGCGGCCCCGTTCATGATCACCTCGAGCTGGTCCTCGGGCACGTAGGTGTAGGAACCGGGCCGGAAGTCATAGCCCAGATCGCCCAACAGGCGCCGCTGCCGCCGCGTACAGCGATCCGCCACCGCCGCCGTCACGGCGTAATCGTAGGGCCGCATGAATTGTTGGCAATAATTGTACAACAGCGTCTTCCGGCCCCGGCCCGACAGGTTTGGGCTGGGGCCATGCCACAGCGAGTGGGAAAACAGATAACAATCCCCGGCCTTGCCCATTAGGGGCACGGCGCCCGGCATGTCGGGCGCGGGAATGGTTTCATCCACTTCCGGATAGGGCCGCAAATGACTACCGGGAAAAACCGTGAAATTACCATGGTTTTCCTCCGCTACATCGGTCAGCAGATACATGGCCTTCATGGCCAGGGGCCGGCTGCTCTCCGTCACCCTGATGCGCCGCAGTCCCTCGCCGCCATCGGTGTGCGTATAACCGGGAAATTCCGGGGTCGAGGCGCGCACGATGGCCTGGGACATGGAAAACGCCAGATAGGGCCCCATGATGTCGACCACCAGATCGAACACGCCGGGCCGGTCGATCAGATCGATGAAACAATCGTGGTAGGACAGCAAATCGCGCCGGTCCATGAAACTTTCGGGATCCGGGTCCGCATGCTCCACCCAGCCATAATGGCCGCGCGGCAGGTTGGTCGGCTCCCAACCGGGCTTGGCCCGCAAAGCATCGATTTGATCTGAATAAAATTTCACCTCGTCGGGATCAAACGCCCCTTCGAGAATGAAATAACCATCAATATCCCAGGCCCGGCTTTGTTCCTTGGTCATCGTTTGCATGGCGGCGCCTCCTAATCTTTTGCGTATTTTGAGGATAGGATAGCACCGGTCCGCAAAATTGCGAATTGCTAGATGGAATACCAACCTGCGATGACAGGAACCCATAGAGACACCTTATCGGGGGTTTTCAAAGCGTCTCCATGGGTTCCCATCATCGCAGGTTGGTATTAATCATCTGACTGCTGCCGAGCCCTTAACCATGCAAGATCCAAATTGGAATATCTGAGGAATTTGCCCGCCGCGACATACTCCTCCTTGATTATGTTTCGTTTGTAATCGGGGCGCAGTGCTTTGGCGTCTCCATTGAAAAGAAACTCTTCAAAGACGATAACTCTCGAATACAAGTGCAGCTTATTTTGCGCAAATATCGCGTCCATGTTTTTATTCGCGTAGACAATGGAAACCGCCCCGTAGCCCATTGCGGTAAAACGGCTGGGACGTTCAGAAATAATGAGCATGTTATTTCGGTCAAGACCCGACAGGGATCTCAGCGCCGCTCGCGTTGATTTCGTAAACGCCAATGTGCGTGTGAAATCGTCTTTTACAGCAAAGGGATGATAGTAAAGGAAGCTAATGATGGCGATGGTGAGCAGAGCCACACCAGACATTATCCGCGGCGTTAGAATCCGCAAGATCAGGGGCAGGAGGGCGAACACCACGCAGAAACTGAGAAAATATCTTGCCGAAATTGGGTGATTGGACAGGCCGAAATGGTAGCTGAGAAATATTCCTGCGTTGAGCAATATGACAGTCGCCAGGAATATAGCCCAATGTAGCTGTTTCCGCGTCAGCTTCATCGAGCCGCGCGCCACCTCGGCCAAAAACACCAGGACGCCGGCAAGCGCGAGCACGTTGATGATACTCGCGTAGGGTAGCGTACCGCTGAAATCAAATTGGTTTTGAACGAACGTTGGGAGATGTTTCGTGAACGAAACCCATGAGAATAGGCTTTCGCTCTCCGGCACCGCGAAGTCGGTCGCGAAATAGCGTTGCCAATAATTTGGCAGCAACAATAGTGGCGCGCTCAGGAATAGGTGAATGGATGACCGTAGATGCGCCAGGGTGATACATGGAGCGAGCAAAATTGGCACAACCAGCAGAAAAATCGCGGATTCGTACCGTACATTCGAGAACACCAATATCGTAGCCATCAGGAGGCCGAAAAGTGGCCCGCTCGGATTCATGATAAACCGATGACTGAGACCCAACACCAATATGAATAGTGCCGTATTCAGGAGATCGAAGCCGCCGGTTGTCGCGTAAATTGACACGGCGGGATAGGAGACCACGAGTAATACGGCGGCCACGGATGATTTGGTATCAACGAATTTTCGGGCCATGACAAAAACGCCCGACAACATGAAAAACAGCACGATAAAATTCAATGCGAAGGCATTCTGATATCGAAACCCTGTAACCGTGTGAATGATATTGACGAGAAACGGGAATGCCAGAGGGCGTTTGGGGATTTCGGTACTGATGGGGTGCAGTCCCTCATAGTACGTCACCATGATGACGTTGCCGACCGTCTTGTCCATCAACATTGACCGCGAGACAGACAGCAGATTGGTCTCGTCACTCAGGATTTTGAACTCAACTCTTACCGAAACAAAAATTATCGCCGTGATGATCAAGGCGAAGGCGAGCCCATATTTGTGCGCGAGAAAAAATTTTGCCAGTGAAATGCCATGGGCGTTCACAACCCATCTAATATGTACAACCCACACCACCATCAACATGATGGTCAGGTAGTAGGAAATATGCATAAAAATCTCGGCAACGAGGTCCGCGCGATATAGCGTGAAACCGAATAGCCCTATGAAAAAGAATGCACTACATCCGGAATAGAGGCCCAAAAGCTCTCTTCGGACGGTTATACCCATTCGGCGCTAACGAACCATTTCCGTTGATATGAGATCATATTCGCGCAAATTTTTACTGCCGCCAGCCCGAGGCCACCCTCATCGGCGAGACCGCCACGGGCAAGTCTCTTGATGCTTCTGGTTGGATGGTACACCGAAAGTGAACGAATTGCCAAACCACCGCATTCCCGTTGTCAGTAACATGTGATCTGTCCGGCTTATGTACCAAATGATCTGTCCGGATTTAGAAGGTCGCCATGGGGAGGACTTCGATGCGTCGGACAGGGCAAGTACAGGGACTGAGATTTACGAAGGCACGACGGCGCGACGTGTCGGCGCACGCGCCTACACGAAAACTCCCGAAAGGCGTCTCCATGGGTTCCTGTCATCGGAGGTTGGTATAAGCCGAACTACTTGGCGGGGGACCGGGACCGGCGCACCCATATCGCCGGGATCCGGTTGGCGAGGGAGCGGTTCAATGCGCCGACCATCATGATCGCCGAAAAAGGCGCGGCGATGGTGAAAGAGGACGCGCGTTAGCGAATTCGTTCATTGATCCAACACCGGCACGGGACAGATACGCTATTTTCGTGTCTCGGCCCTACTGGTCTAATTTTGCTTCGCCGTTAGCGCCAAGCGACAATTGTTGAATGAAATCCGGGGCTGCCCGTCGCCAGATGTCAGTGTGATTTTCAAATTGGGGTCATCCGGGAACACTGTTCTGAAAGTCAATGCGACGCTAATTCGTCCATCGACCCCAATAGGCCCGCTCAATTCGTGGCTATCAACGCTCCCATAGAAGCGTTGTTCAGCCGTTGCCTTAATATGATATTTTCCCGATGTTACCCGAAGTTCAAAGTCATAGGAAATCGGCTCTCCGAAGACATCTATTCCGCACTCACTTATTGATGCGGTCCAGTTTCCATCGAAACGACCGGGGTTGGCGGTCTTTGCCTCGGACTTCGGGGTAAGCATGGCTAACTTCGGCGCTTCTTTTCTTGCCGATGCTTCCAAGTCCGCCAGGCGGACACGGGCCCGCGATGCATTTGCACCCTGTGGAAATTGCCGCAAATAGTTTCGGAACGCGGCGGTGCCGCCACTTGCCGCCGCTGCAGCCCAGGCAGCTGTTTCCTGGACTTCGGCTTGCCGCTGTTGTCGTTGCTGCCGCTGCCGCTGCCGCTGCTGTTTCTGGGCTTCCAACAAGTGGTCAATGCGCGCTGTGGCCGCGTGAGCATTTGCGCCGCGGGCATATCGCGCAAGGAATGACCGCAACTGTTCGATACTGTCCGATCCCGCGACCTCGTCCCAGGCGCTGGCCTCTGCCTTGATC
>JAPYPT010000043.1 GCA_029937535.1 Alphaproteobacteria bacterium | reverse complement strand
CCATAATATAGGGCGACGGGTGAAGTTGCCAATTAGTCCGCCGTGGGGGCGAAGGTCAGGGGGCCAGGGTCAGGGCCATGTGCCAGAAGTCGGCCTCCAGGCGCGTGGCCTGGCGGAAGGTCTTAGCTAGGGCCTCGAAGCGCGCCGGGGTCAGGCGTTGCTCGGCCAGGCGGTCCAACTGTGCGATGGCGCCGGCGGCGACGCCCTGATATTCGGCGCCGGCGTACATTTCGATCCAGGAAGCGTAGGGGTTGGCCGCGGCGGACGTGGTGGCCGTGATGGCCGTGGTGGGGCCGGCGGCCAGGGCGGCGCCGATTTCGCCGTAGCCGACAACACAGGGCGAGAGGGCAACGTAGAGATCCAGGCTATCGCCCGCCAGGCCGCACTCCAGCACGAAGCGGGTATAGGCCATGGTCGCCTTGGCCTCCGGCAGGGCGGTCATGGCGGCCTCATCCAGGCCCCAGCCTTGGCAGTATTCAATATGCAGGGCCATTTCCGTATTCAGGATGCCATCGACGTTGGCCACGGCGGCCCGCATTTCGGCCAGGTCGGTGGTTTTGTAGGCGGCCAGGGCGTAGGCGCGGGCGAAATGGATCAGGAACAGATAATCCTGGCCCAGGTAATGGCGGAAGGCGCCCTCCGGCAAGGTACCGGCGGCCAACTGGCGGACGAATTCATGTTCGGTATAGGCCCGCCAATCGTCGCGGCAGGCCGCTTTCAGGCGGTCAAACAAGTTGTTCGGGGCCGTGGTAGTGGTAGTGGTCGTGGCGGGGGACCCCATCACTTAACTTTCGGCTGCTGTTGGGTCATGCAATGGATGGCGCCGCCGCGCCGGGCGATATCCGCCATGTCCAGTTGCACCACCTCGCGGCCCTTGAAGGCATCGCCGATCAGACGGGCGGCGGTTTCATCCGCTGGATCGTCAAAGGCGGGGACATACACGGCCCCGGTGCCGAGGTAGAAATCAAGGTAGGAGCGGGTCAGCAAGCGGCCGTCCTCTGCCTGCAGGGGGTCGGGCAGGGGGATTTCGAGCAATTCCAGAGGCCGTCCCAGGGCATCGCGCTCCTCGGCCAACTGCGCCAGATTGGCCGACAGGATGCCGTGGCTGGGATCGCTGCGGTGGGCGGCCACGGCGCACATCAAGCGCCCTGGCGCGATAAACCGGGCCACCTTGTTAACCTGTCCGTCGGCCCGGTCGCCGGCCAGGCCGTCGGCCAGCCAGATCACCTTGCGAATACCGAAATACATGGCCAGACGTTCCTCGATCTGGCGCCTGTCCAGGGTCGGGTTGCGGTCGCTATTGAAGGCGACGGATTCCGTGGTGATCACCGTCCCCGAACCATCGACGTTGATCGCGCCGCCTTCCAGGGTCATGGGGATGCGATAGCAGGGCAGCTCCAGCTCGCTTAACATCCAGGCCCCTATCTTGGCGTCATTCTGATAGTCGCGGTACTTATGACCCCAGGCGTTGAAATCGAACACCGCGCCGGCGATGCCACCCTCGCCATCAATCAAAAAACTGGGCGCGATGTCCCGGCTCCAGGAATCGTTCAGCTCCGCCTCCCATATGGTCACCAGACTGCCCAATTGCAGGCGTGCGATGGGGATCAGATCGGGCGGAACCAGCATTGTCACCGGCTCGTATTTGGCGATGGCGCGGGCCAGGGCGGCGGTGGCCAGGCAGGCGTGATCCATATCCTCGCCCCAGGCGCCAAGGCGGCAGGGCCAGGCCATCCAACAGCGTTGGTGCGGCCCCCAATCGGGCGGCATGAAAAAACCGTCTTCGGCGGGCGTGGTGTTCATGAGGAATTTCGTCCCGCCGACAGGCTGTGCCGGCGGTCCATCAGGCGTTCTTTATCGTCCAGAAACCGCACCCCCTCGCCCCCTTTTCCAATGTCCTGGTTCATTTTTGGTTCGCGCCTAAGAATAGGTATTCCTGACCGCCGATGCGAGGTACAAACTGCACTTATCTACAATTATCCAAATTCAAATCATGGGAGGCCGGAATGGCGGGAGAGGTGGAAGCACGGTTGGCTGCATTGGATATTACGTTGCCCGACGCGCCGGCGCCGGCGGCGAATTATGTGCCCTATGTGTGCACGGGCAATCAGGTGTTCGTTTCCGGCCAGGTACCGTGGGTTGGCGGCGAACGTAATTTCGTCGGCAAGGTCGGCGTGGAATTCTCGGTCGAGGAAGGGCAGGCGGCGGCCCGCGTGGTGGCGCTTAACATTATTGCCCAGGTCAAGGCGGCCTGCGGCGGCGATCTGGACCGTGTGGTGCGCTGCGTCAAACTGGGCGGCTTCGTCAATTGCCCCGGTGATTTTCACGATCACCCGAAAGTCATCAACGGTGCCTCGGACCTGATGGTCGATGTATTCGGCGATGCGGGCCGCCATGCGCGGTTCGCCGTCGGCGCCGCCGCCTTGCCGTTCAATGTCGCGGTGGAGATCGATGCGGTATTCGAGGTGCGATGAATTCACCCCTTGAATGGCTGGCGAGCCGGCCGTTCGCCCATCGTGGCCTGCATGATATCACTTCCGGCGCACCGGAAAATTCCATGGCCGCGTTCGAGGCGGCGGTCGAAGCCGGATATCCAATCGAGTTGGATGTGCAGACCTCCCGCGACGGCCAAGCCATGGTTTTTCATGATCTGGCGCTGACACGGATGACCGGCGCCAACGGTTTCGTCCATGATACCGATGCGGCTGAATTGGGTGCGCTATGGCTGGGCGAAAGCCGGCAACGCATTCCCGCCCTGGTGGAGGTTTTGGAGCTGATCGGCGGGTGTGTTCCGGTCATCGTGGAGATCAAAAGCGGCTCCCGAAAAATTGGCGATATTGAAGGTGCCGTACGGCCGATCCTCAAATCCTACCCTGGTCCCTTTGCCGTGACCTCGTTCGAGGCCCGTACCCTGGCCTGGTTCAGGGAACGGGAACCGCAATGGCCCCGGGGGCATAATGTGGGGCTGCGCTATCTTGCCCCCTACAAACCGTGGTGGCGCCGGCTGGCCTGGCGGTATTTATACGATGTGGACGGTGCGCAACCCGATTTTGTGGTTTACGATAGGCGCGATCTACCCAATTGGGCGACGAAACGAGCGCGGGCGGCGGGCAAGCCATTGCTAAGCTTTACCATAAAGGACATTGCGGAAATGAAGCGACTGGCGCCGCACACGGACAACATTATCTTTGAAGGCTTCCGTCCCTGACATGGCATCGGGGCAGGAAGACGGCGTGGTCGCGCGCATTGTACAATCCATCGGCGATATCCCCAGCCATCACTGGGACGCCTGTGCGGGAACCTCAGATCCGTTTCTCAGCCATGCCTTTTTGAAAGCCCTGGAAGATAGCGAATGCGTCCATGGCAAGACCGGCTGGGGTCCCGTGCATCTGCTGCTGGACGACCCCAACGGCGGCCCGCCCGCCGGCTGTGTGCCGCTGTATGTGAAAAGCCATAGCCGGGGCGAGTTTATTTTCGACTACGGCTGGGCCGATGCTTATGAGCGGGCCGGCGGCCGCTACTACCCGAAACTGCTGGCGGCCGTGCCCTTTACCCCGGCCACGGGACCCCGTTTGCTGGTGCGCGAGGGCCTGGACAAGGTGGTGGTACAGCGGCAGTTGGCGGCGGGCCTGATCGGCGCGGCGGAACATCTGGACATCGCCACCATCAGCGTGAATTTTCTGCCCGAGGACGAATGGGACCTGCTGGATGATGCGGATTATCTGAAGCGGGCCGATCAGCAATTTCATTGGTACAACCAAGATTACGGCAGTTTTGACGATTTTCTCGATGATCTGTCGTCCCGCAAGCGCAAGAATATCCGCAAGGAACGGCGCGGCGCGCTGGCCTCGGGGGTTGAGATTGAATGGCTCAGCGGCGGCGATATCCGCGAAGAACATTGGGATGCCTTCTACCGCTTCTATACGGACACGGGCAGCCGCAAATGGGGTCAGCCCTATCTGAACCGGGAATTCTTCAGCCTGATCACGGCCAGCATGGCGGACCGGATTTTGTTGATCATGTGCCGGCGCAATGGCCGCTACATTGCCGGCGCGCTCAATCTAATCGGCGGCGAGGCGTTGTTCGGCCGTTATTGGGGCTGTGTCGAAGATCATCCGTTTTTGCATTTTGAGGTCTGTTACTACCAGGCCATCGACTACGCCATACAACACGGTCTATCCCGCGTGGAAGCCGGCGCCCAGGGTCCCCATAAGATCGCGCGGGGCTATCGGCCCACGCAGACCCACAGCGCGCACTATATCCGTGATCCCGGCTTCCGGGAGGCCGTATCGAATTACCTTGAACATGAACGGGCGGAAGTCGGCCACGACATCGAATACCTGTCCGAGCGCGGCCCCTTCCGCAAAGGGGAACGGCAGGCCCTGGATTAATATTCAGTAATGCAGGCGTTGACGGCAACTCAGACAATGGCGGCCGTCGGTGACACCGCGCAGGGTGGTGACGGCGTCGCAACTGGGGCAGCGAAGATGTATCAGGGCCGCCTGCAGCGGCATGAAAAACAGAACGGCAATGGCCGTAAGAGTTAACCCGGCGGCAAACAAGACCGCCGCGGCGGCCATCGAGGCCAAGATCCAGCGCCTGAAATAATCGCGCCGATAGGAAAACGCGGTGATCAGAGGCCATTCCGAGCGGCGCGGCGCGTCCGGATTTTTCGTTGACTGCGGTCTGCTTTTTTCCGTCATGGCCCGATCAGGGCCGCGATTGAGCAGCAAGGCCAGCACGAATGGCGCAATAGCCGGCGCCAAAAATATCAGCAACAACGCGCTGTCCTTGGACACGATCGCAGCCTCACCCTTGGTATCGCAGGATTGGCGATGTTAACGCCAAATGGTTCATTGATAAATAGATTTGGTCCAATTGCTCTTTTCATAAGAGTCCGGGCATGTTTTAAAAGAACAAGCTCTGGGAGTATGAAACCATGACCGAGACCGACTGCATCTTCTGTAAAATTATTGCCGGCGAGATACCTTCGTTCAAGCTCCATGAAGATGAGCGCACCTACGCCATGATGGATATCAACCCGTTCCTTGACGGCCACTGCCTGGTCCTGACCAAATCCCATTGCGTGAACCTGCTGGACGCGGACCCAGGTGACCTGGCCGCCGTCCTGCCGGCGGCGCAAAAGGTCGCCCGCGCGGTTGAGGCCGCGTTGGAGCCCGAGGGCATCAATTTAATCCAGGCCAATGGCCCGGCGGCGGGGCAGACCGTTTATCACTATCACACCCATATTTTCCCCCGCCGCCTGAACGATGGCGCCTTGATGAACTGGGGTCATACGCCGGGCGACATGGGCCGGATCGAAGAAGTTTATAACCGGATCATGGCGGCGATGGGCTGACGTCTCAAACGACGCCGCGCGCCCGTAGATCATCGATCCGGGCCTGGTCATAGCCTAGTTCAGCCAGCACCTCATCGGTATTGCCGCCCAGTTCGGGTGTTGGCAGCCGGATCTCGTCGGGCTGGGGCGTGCGTTCCAGATGCACGGGTTGCCCAACAACCTTCACCTCTCCCTTGACGCCATGATGCATGGACTGGGCGATGCCCAGATGCTCCACCTGGGGTTCGGCGAAAGTTTGATCGATACTGTTGATGGGTCCGCACGGCACGCCCGCTTCACTAAGCGCCTCGATCCAGTCCTGGCTGCTGCGCTTGGCCATGATCCCGCCCACCACTTCGTTCAGCGCGGCGCGGTTTTTTGAACGTAATGGCGCGGTGATATAATCGGGATGTTCAGCCAGTTCCTGGGCGCCGGCTACCTCGAGAAAACGGGTCCACAAACGGCCTCCGGCGGCGGCGATGTTGACCATGCCGTCGGCGGTCTTGAAGGCGCCCATGGGGATGCCGGTGGGATGGTCGTTGCCGGCCTGGCCGGGCACATCCTGGTCGATCAGCCAGCGGGCGGCCTGGAAATCCAGCATGGAGATCTGCGCTTCCAGCAACGAGGTATGGACCCATTGGCCCTTGCCCGACTGATTGCGTTCGATCATGGCCAGCAAGATACCCTGGGCCAGATACATGCCGGCGGTCAGATCGGCGATGGGAATGCCAACCCGCACCGGGCCCTGTCCCGGCAGCCCGGTGATGGACATCAGGCCGCCCATGCCCTGGGCGATTTGGTCGACGCCGGCCCGTTTGGAAATGGGGCCGGTCTGCCCGAAGCCCGATATCGAGCCATAAATGATGCGCGGATTGATGGCGCGGACGCTTTCATAATCGACGCCCAGGCGATGTTTCACGGCGGCGCGGAAATTCTCGACGATGACATCGGCGTCCTTGGCCAAGGCCATGAAGATTTCCAATCCCTCGGGTTTTTTCAAGTTTATGGTCATGGCGCGTTTGTTGCGGTGCAGATTGAGAAAATCCGGGCCATGACGCGCGCCACCTAAACCCTGATCGGCATCGGGATCGACGGGCACCTCGATCTTAATGGCGTCCGCGCCCCAATCAGCCAACTGCCGCACGGCGGTGGGGCCGGCGCGGGCGTGGGTCAAATCCAAGACTCTGATGCCCTTCAGGGGCAGATTGCTCTCGCTCATGGCGGCTTCCTATCTGTTGGTTCCGGCTACGGGGTGAAGCCCAGCAAACCGGGCAGATCCAACATACTATCAAATATTCGCGCGCCTTCATCCGTCAATTTTTCGCCAAAGCCGCTACCGGTATAGCCAAAGACATCCATGCCGGCGGCGCGGGCGGCGCGGGCGCCGTAAAAGCTGTCTTCGATGACAATGCAGGCCTCGGGTTGGACACCCATTTGTTTTGCGGCGAACAGAAACAGGTCGGGAAATGGTTTGCCGCGGGGTACCTGCTGGGCCGAATACAGTTTGTCGCCGAACAGAGGCGCCAGCCCGGTCTGCGTCAGGGAGAGGCCGATCTTGTCCAATTCCGAGGACGAGGCGACACAGCGCGGCAGGGGGATCGCCTCGATCGCCGCGCGGACGCCGGGGATGGGTTGCAGTTCGTCACGAATGGCCTGATAGGTGCGCTCCTGCACGGTGTCGAAAAATCCTTCGGGCAGCGCTTTGCCATGCCATTCCTCGGCCAATTCAAAACAGCGGGGCAAGGGCAGCCCAACCATTTCGGCGACGCAGGTGTCGTAGCTAATGGGAAATCCGGCAACCTGGAAACAGTCCGACAAAACGCGGTTGGCCAGGGGTTCGCTGTCGACCAGGACGCCGTCGCAATCAAAGATGATCAACTCATAGGACATGTGGGCACGGCTCGATAAAGGGTCTCATGAGGTCATTGCCGGGCTTGACCCGGCAATCCAGAGCAACAAACACAATCGCCCGCCGCTCTGGATCCTCGGGTCTCCGCTTTGCTACGCCCGAGGATGACGGATGGTTATACGGCATGGCCTACATGAACAGCTTTTCGCCCTTCAGGTCCTTGTAAATATGGGCGACCTGTTCGCCGTAGCCATTGAATTTTAGGGTCGGCACGCGATTGTTGGTGCCCAGGACCCGCTCGCTGGCCTGGCTCCACCTGGGGTGGGAGACTTCCGGATTAACGTTGGCCCAGAAACCGTACTCGGCCGCCTGGATCTGTTCCCAAAAGGTGGTCGGGCGCTTGTCCGTGAATTCAAACCGGACGATGGATTTGACAGATTTGAAGCCGTATTTCCACGGCACGGCAAGGCGCAGGGGGGCGCCGAACTGTTTGCGCAACGGTTTGCCATAGATACCCGTCACCATGAAGGTCAATTCGTTGGTCGCCTCCGCCATGGTCAGCCCTTCGGTATAGGGCCAGGGGTACCAGACCTGCTTCTGACCGCTGGCCATGTCCTTATCCAGGAAGGTTTGCATTACCACATATTTGGCGCCGGACAGCGGCTTGGCATATTTTACCAATTCCGCCATGGCAAAACCCGACCAGGGCACGGCCATGGACCAGGCCTCGACACAGCGCATGCGGTACAAGCGCTCTTCCAGGGGCATGGCGCGGATCAAGGTGTCGATATCGACCTGGCGCTCCTGCTCCACCATGCCTTCGAAAGACACTGTCCAGGGCCGGATTTTCAAGGCCCGGGCCTCCCGCGCAATGCGCTTGTGAGAGCCGAACTCATAGAAATTGTTGTAGGCGGCGGCGTCTTTCTCTTCCGTCAGCGGTCGGTCCAGCTTGTAACTTTCATTGCGTTTCGCCGGATACAAATCCGCAGTCGGATCCGTTTCCTTCGCGGCCAACGCGTTACCGCCGATCAGGGCCGTGGCGCCCATGCCAAGGGCGCCCAGAAAATGCCGGCGGTTGAGGAAAACATGCTCCGGCGTGGCCTCGCGTTCCGGCATCTGCCAGGATGGTGGTGATTTGATCAACATGATCCGCCCCTACTCCGTAAGAATTCTAATTTGCAATGTTTCGATTTTTACAGCCCATTACAAGGTGCCGTCCCCTCAAACTCCTGTGATCGCCCTGTGTGGGAGTTCAGGTAAACGAAACCTCGACGGTCCCCAACGCGCCGAAATCAGCCTCGATATTATCACCTTTTTCCGCCCCGTTGACGGCAATCATGGTGCCCGTGGTAATGAGATGGCCCGCCTTCAGGCAGCTACCCCGCCCGATCAGATGATTGGCCAGCCAGGCCACGACGTTCAAGGGATTGTCCAATACATTAGCGCTGCTGCCCTGTTCCGCCAAATTACCGTTGCGCCGGACTTGAACCAGGTGGTCCGCCAGGTCGATGGCGCTGAAATCAGCTGATTCTTCACCATGGACCCAAAATCCAGTGCAAACATTATCGGCAATCAGCTGCGGCGCACCGGCACTGGTCCAATCGTCATAACGGGAATCCACGACCTCGATGGCGCCAAAGGCGGCAGCTAATGCCGGGCGAACCGTCAGGGCTGTATAGGGCGTACCGGTGTCGGCAAGATCCTGGCCCAGGCGAAAGCCGATTTCCGCCTCGATCATGCGCATGAAGCCGTCTTCGGCGGATATTTCCGCCGGACTTGTCCGTACGAAGGTGGACAAGAGGGGACCGGCGAAGGGCGAGGACAGACCCAATTGCCGTTGCGCCGTTACATTCGTGCACCCGGCCTTGTAGCCGACAATTTCGCCGCCGAGCTCGGCCAACATGCCGGCGACAAAGCGATCCTGGATCTCATAGGCCTCGGCCTCATCCCGGGGCCGGTAAATCTCTGGCAACGCATCCATGCGCGTTCGATCGCGCAGCGCCCGCAGCAACAGCCCGGCGGCCCATATTTTTTGCTTATCATCCATATTTTAGCTGCCGAATTTAACCGTGACTTGACCCAAGGCACCGAAATCCGCGACCGCCTCGGCGCCCGCCGGCGCCGGTGTCGGGACGATGCAGGAGCCAGCCGTGATAATATCGCCGGCCTGCAATCCGCCGCCCTGGGCGCACAGGGTATTGGCCAGCCAGGTCAGGGAATTATAGGGGTTGCCCAGGACATTGGCCGCGTTACCTTCCGCCGCCAGTTCGCCATTGATCAATAGATTAACGGGCCAATCCTCAAAATCCACGGCGTCGGGATCCGCGATCTCCGCACCGGCAATCCAATGGCTGCCGGCGGCATTATCGGCGATGATCTGCATGCCGCCCGCGCCCAAGCCGGAGGTGTAGCGCAGATCCACCACTTCGATGGAAATCATCACGGCGCCGACCGCCGCCCGCACCCCGTCCGGATCATAGGGTGCGGCCGCCTTCGGCAGATCCTCGGCCATGCGAAAGGCGAATTCCGCTTCCAGTACGCGAAGCTTGCAATCATCCGCCGAGATCGTGGCGCCGCTTTCAAGCATATAGGGCGAAACCAGAACGCCCCGGAACGGGGCGTCGATACCAAAACGCTGCTGCGTCGCCTCATTCGTGGCGCCGGCCTTATAGCCCACGCGCCGACCATTCGAAAGCTCTTCAATCAGCGGGATCAGCGCATCCTGAATTTGATAGGCGTCCTCCAGGGACTGTGGTTGCAGATCACTTGGCAGATCGTCAATGGTCTGGTGACTTCGGCGCGCTTGCGCCAACAGTTCCGCCGCCGCCGCGGCCGCTGATTGTTCCAAGATAATATCCCCTCGAATTTTAAACTAGAGCAACCCGCATTCAATTGAATGTGGATAAGTTGCTCGATCTTAAAGGTTTTAGCGCATGGCCTCGCGTTCAATTGAACGCGACATGCGCTAGGCCGCGACTTCTTCGTTGTGGGCCGTGACAACATCATCCGCCAGACGGCCGGTTAATTCCTGCAACCGGTCGAATGACGCGGTATAGCTACCGGTGCCTTGGGTGGCAGAACGCAATTCGATGATCAAATCGTGCAGTTCCGATTGCGGCATATGGGCCGAGACGACATCCCAGCCGGTCCATCCATGGCGCGTGTCGAAGCCGAGGATCTGACCGCGGCGACCGGAGACGATGGCGTTGATCTTCGGCGTATGCTCCGACGGCGCGGCGATATCAACCTGCAAAATCGGCTCCAACAGAACCGGATTGCACTGCTTCATGCCCGCGTTCATGGCAATGCGGGCGGCTGTCTTAAAGGCAATTTCCGATGAATCGACCGCATGGTACTGGCCATCGAAGGCAGTCACCGAGACATCCACGACGGGAAAGCCCAAGGGGCCCTTGACCAGATATTCCTTCACCCCGGCCTCGACCGCCGGGATGTACTGCCGCGGTATGGCGCCGCCCACGATCTTGTCCACGAATTCAAAGCCCGAACCCCTTGGCAGCGGCTTGATGGCCAGATGCACATCGCCAAACTGGCCATGGCCTCCCGATTGTTTCTTATGGCGGCCGTGCTGTTCGACGCTTTTACGGATGGCCTCCATATAGGGCACTCTTGGCCGGTGGGAGGTCACTTCCAGGCCGTATTTTCCCATAAGGCGGTCCATGGTGATCTTCAGATGGATGTCGCCCTGGCCGCGCATGACCAGTTGATGGGTGGCCTCGTCATGGCCCACGGACATGGAAGGATCCTCGTCCCGCACCTTGGCCAGGGCGGAGGAAAGTTTTACTTCGTCGTCCCGATGGGCGGCGGCAATGGTCAGGGCATAGACGGGGGGCAGAACGTCCGGTTTTGGCAGGCTGTCGGCGTTGCAGTCGGACAGGGTTTCGCCGGTAACGGCATTTTCCATGCGCCCCAGGCCGACCACTTCGCCGGCCTGCGCGGATGAAATTTTATTGTGTTCATGACCCATCATGTGGAACAGGCCGGAAACCCGCTGACCATTCAGGGTCATGCCTTCCTTCAATTCACCGGCCCAGACCCGGGCGATGGAAACCTTGCCGCCATGTTGCGTGTGATAGGTTTTTAGAACCTGGGCCACATTGCCCGTGGCGCCGTCAACGCCGGCGCGGACGGCCGCGGCCTCGGCGCTGGGAACTTCATGGCGCAGGGCTTTCAGCAGACGGAAAATACCGCCGCCCTGTTCCGCCGCCCCCAATAGTACCGGAATGATATTGCCGTCCTGAAAATCCTTAGTCAGGTTGGCATACAACTCGTCCTTCTCCGGCGTGATGTCTTCCAGCACTTTCTCCATCAGATCGTCATCGAAATCCGCCAAGGCTTCCAGCATGCCGTAGCGCGCCTCGCCAAAGGCGTCTTCCTCCGCACCGGGCAATTCCACCACTTCAGATGCCTGGCCGGCTTGATAGTGATAGGCACGTTCAGAGGCCAGATCGATATAGCCGGTAATTTCCTCACCCTCCTGCACCGGGATATGTCGCAATACCAAGGGTTTGGTCGAGATCGGCTGGAGCGCATCCAACAGCGCCTGCACGGTGATGGTTGCCTTGTCGATTTTGTTCACGAACAGCATGTGCGGGATGCCGGCTTCATTCAGGTTGTGCAGCAGGGGGGCCAGCGCCTGGGCCTTGTCGCTGTCGGGTTCGCAGACCACGACGGCGGCATCCACGCCGGGCAGCACGAATAGGCTTTCCTGCAGCAGCTCGATTGAACCGGGGCAGTCGAGAAAGGTTAATTCACTGTCCATGAAGGTGGCGGACGCGACGTTCAATTCCGTGCTCATGTTTCGGTTGCGGGCTTCGGCGGCGCTATCGCCAACCGTGTTGCCCTCCGTCACCGAGCCCTTACGCCCGATGGCGCCGGCGGTATGCAAAAGTCCTTCGAGCAGAGTGGTCTTGCCGGACAGGTAGGGCCCGATGATTGCGATGCTGCGGGGTCCCGTCGGTATGCTGCTGGTCATGATGCTTCCCTATCTACAAAATCCATTCCCTTGGTCTGACAGGTAGCCATTCTCGAAATTGCTCCCGCGCGGCTTTGTTCATCTGCCAGATGTCGATTTAATCAACGGGCAGGGGCCGTACGCAAGCGGATTCGCAATTATTTTTTGCGGAAGCGGGAATTTTGCGGAATTATTTGGCGGGCGGGCCGTTAACATAGGGCTTCAGGGCGGCATAGGCGACTTGATGAACCGGCACGGAAACCTTCAATTCCTTGGCCATCCGGACCACGGCGCCGTGCAGTCCCTCCAGTTCGATACGCTTTTCGGCCAGCAGATCGACCAGCATGGACGGCATGGCGTTGGCAAAATTACTCAACATCGCCATCCGGCTTTCCAAGGCGTCGGGGGGCAATTGCACGCCTTTTGCCTCCGCCAGGGCAATAATCTCCTTCATGGCGCCGACGGCAATTTCCTGAACCACCGGCTCTTCAACGAGAATTTTGCCGGGCAGGCGGGTCAGGCAGCAGGCCGTGGCGAAGGGTACCAGGATGGCGAATTTCAGCCAGATCGCGGTTTCGATATTCTCAACCAGGAAGGTTTGAATGTCCGCATCGGTACAGACTTTGTAAAACGCCCGCAGCCGGTCACTGTCGCTGCCGTCCCGTTCGCCGAATTCCAGCGCCGCCAGGGGCGCCTTATGCTCGATCACGCCGGGCTCGATGATATTGGACGGTATCTGCGCCGTGCCGCCAACCACGCAGTTACCGCCTAAAATTTCCTGCATGCGGTCTTCGGAATCGATGCCGTTCAGAAATGAGATGACCGCCGTATCGGGCCCGATCAGCGGTCTGATCAATTCACACGCCTCATCCACGTCGTAAAGCTTGACGCAGAACATGACGATATCCACCGGGCCGATGGTGGCCGGGTCATCCGTCGCCGTGACGGTGGGGATGTGCACATCGCCCAAGGGGGAGATGATCTTCAGGCCGTTTTTCCGCATGGCCGCCAGATGGGCGCCCCGGGCGATGAAGCTGACATCCGCGCCCGCCGCCGCCAGCCGGCCGCCGTAATAACCGCCAATGCCGCCCGCCCCCATAACCGCGATCTTCATGAATTTACGCTCCAGTATTTATTTCAACGTCTTATTTCAACGTCTTATTTCAATGAGCCGCAAAAGCGCTGAATGCGCTCGCAGGCATCTTCCAAGGCCTCGGTCGAGGTGGCATAGGAGATCCGAAAATGCGGCGACAGGCCAAAGGCTTCCCCATGTACCACGGCCACGCCCTCGGCCGCCAGCAAGGCGGTGGAGAAGTCCAAGTCCGAATCGAGCTTCTTGCCGTCGGGCGTGGTCTTGCCCATGCAGCCCGCGCATGACGGATAGACATAAAAGGCGCCTTCCGGGGTTAAACAATCGAGGCCGTTGGCCTGGTTCAGCATGCTGACCACCAGATCCCGCCGCCCCTTGAAGATTTCGTTATGCTCGGCGATGAAATCCTGGCTGCCGTTCAGAGCTTCAACGGCCGCCGCCTGAGAAATCGAGGATGGGTTCGAAGTGCTTTGCGATTGCAGCTTCGACATGGCCTTGATCAATTCCACCGGGCCGCCGGCATAGCCGATGCGCCAGCCAGTCATGCAATAGGCCTTGGAGACGCCGTTCACGGTCAAGGTCCGCTCATACAGGCCCGGTTCCACCTGCGCCGGCGTGGCGAAGTTAAAATCGTCATAGACCAGATGCTCATACATATCGTCCGTCATCACCCAAACGTGGGGGTGGCGCATGAGCACATCGGTCAGGGCCTTTAACTCGGCATGGCTATAGGCCGCGCCCGAGGGGTTGGAGGGGGAGTTGAAGATCAGCCACTTTGTCTTCGGCGTTATGGCGGCTTCAAGATCTTCGGCCTTCATGCGGAATGAAGTCTCCGCTGTCACATCGACGATTACCGGCGTGCCGCCGGCAAGCAGCACCATGTCGGGGTAGGAGACCCAATAGGGCGCGGGGATCACCACCTCATCGCCGGGGTTGATGGTGGACAGCAGGGCGTTGTACAGTACCTGCTTGCCGCCCGTGCTGACGATGATTTGCGCCGGGCTGTAATCCAGTCCGTTATCACGCTTGAACTTCGCCGAAATGGCCTCCCTCAACGCAATGGTGCCGGGCACGGCGGTATATTTGGTGTCACCGTCCTGGATCGCCTTGATGGCGGCCGCCTTGATGTTGTCGGGTGTGTCGAAATCCGGCTCTCCGGCGCTCAGCGAGACGATATCATTACCCGCCTCTTTCAATTCACGGGCCATATCGGTGATCGCCATGGTGGGAGAAGACTGCACGCGCGCGAGGGAGTCTGCAAGGAAGGGCATGCTACCGGGTCCTTTCAAGAGCGGGAAAACGTCCAATTTTAGGCTTGACGGAATCTAAACCCGGTGCCCCTCCAGCGCAACTTCGAAGGGGCAAGGTTTTTCAGATGCTTACGAAATATGCGGGCGGAAAATCAATGTTCCGCCGCACCGCCTACCTCCCGGTTGCGTCGCCAACCATTTGAAGGCTATTTTGAACGAAATATGGAAAATGTCGGTTTGATTTAGGATGTGCCGCGTCGCGCGGCAGGGTCCGGGCCGAGAGTTGTACAGAGGTGTTGATATGGTTTTGGCGACTGAACTGCCTGAGATGACGTTGACGGATATAACCGCCGATTGGCTGGAAGGGTTCGAGGACGCGCTGCGGCGGAACGACCCGGACGGGGCGGCGGTGTTGTTTCTGGCGAATGGCCATTGGCGCGATCTGTTGGCGTTCACCTGGCATATTCAGACCGAAACCGGTGCCGCGGATATTGCCGAGGGGTTGCGGCGGACCCTGGACGCAACAAAGCCAAAAGGCTTCCATGTTCCAAGCCACCGGACAGCGCCGCGCCTGGTAACCCGCGCCGGTACCGAATGCATCGAAGCGATCATCGCCTTCGAAACAGCCACCGGGCCGGCCAGCGGTATTCTCCGTCTTGCCGAGGACGAGGGGGGTGAATGGCGCGCCTGGGTGCTGTTGACGGCCTTGGACGAAATCAGGGGGCAGGAAGAACGCACCGGCGCCCACCGCCCCGACGGCGAACGTTATTCACGGGAATTCGGCGGCGAGAACTGGGCGGATCTGCGCCAAACGGCCCAGGCCTACGAGAGCCACGAACCGGATGTGCTGGTCGTTGGCGGCGGCCAGGCCGGCCTGGGCATCGCCGCCTGTCTAGGGCAGCTTGGCGTGGATACCCTGGTCATCGACCGCCACGAGCGGATCGGCGATGCCTGGCGCAAGCGTTATCATTCCCTGACCCTGCACAATCAGGTTCAGGTCAATCATCTGCCCTATATGCCGTTTCCGCCAAACTGGCCGCTCTATATTCCAAAAGACAAGCTGGCCAATTGGTTCGAATCCTATGCCGATGCCATGGAGCTGAACGTCTGGACCGGAACCGAACTGGGCGGCGGCGGCTATGACGAAGGGGAGGGGCGGTGGGATATCACCCTGGCCCGGACGGACGGCACCGAACGCGCCATACGGCCCCGCCACGTGGTCTTCGCCACCGGGGTCAGCGGCATTCCGATCCATCCCGATCTGCCCGGCCTGGAGGATTTCGCCGGCACGGTCATGCATTCGGGCGCCTACACCAGCGGGGCGGAATGGCGGGGGCGCAAGGCCCTGGTGCTTGGCACCGGAAACAGCGGCCATGACGTGGCCCAGGATCTGCATGCCAGCGGCGCCGACGTCAGCCTGATCCAGCGCGGCACATCCCTGATCGTCAGCCTGGACGAGGCGCAAAAGGTCTATGCCCTGTACGACGAAGGGCCCAGCCTGGAGGATTGCGACCTGCTCGCCACCGCCTCGCCCTATCCGGTCCTGGTCGAGGGTTATAAATTGACCGCCCTGTCCATGCAGGCCCATGACAAGGAGCTGCTCGACGGCCTCTCGGCCCGGGGCTTCCGCCACGATATCGGCCCGCCCGACAACACCGGCTTTCAAATGAAATACCTGCGCCAGGGCGGCGGCTATTGCCTGAACGTGGGCTGCTCCGAATTGATCATCGATGGCGAAGTCGGCCTGCTGCAATACGACGATATTGAACAGTTCGTGCCTGAAGGCGCCCGTCTGAAGGACGGCTCCATCGTGGAGGCGGATCTGCTGGTCACGGCGACCGGCTATAAGAACCAGCAAGAGGTCGTCCGCGCCACCCTGGGCGATGGCGTCGCCGACCGCATCGGGCAGGTCTGGGGCTTCGACGAGGGCGGCGAGTTGGCCAACATGTGGCGGCGCACCGCGCAACCGGGCCTCTGGTTCACCGCCGGCGGCCTGCCCCACGTGCGGATCTATTCGAAATTCCTGGCGATGCAGATCAAGGCCTGCGATGCGGGGCTGCTGGATTTGAGCCGGGAAGATGGTGAAGAAGCGTAATCCGGAGCTCCTTATTCGGCAATCTGGCAGACGAAAATTCGGCGGAAACCAAGAGCATAAACCTCGCTCAAACCATTAACCTTTGCGAGGCCTTCCTCCGGTTTACCCTTGCGGCGGGACTATTCACCACGGTCTTCCAAGGTCAAAACCGCCGCCCCTTCAAACCGCCCGGCGCGCAGGTCGTCGAGGGCCTGGTTGGCTTGCGCCAGGGGATAGACGTGGTTGGTGGTTTTGACCGGGACGCGCGGGGCGATCTCGAGGAAGGCCATGCCGTCGGCGCGGGTTAGGTTGGCCACCGACCGGACCTGCCGTTCGCCCCACAGCAGATCATAGGGAAAGCCGGGAATATCGCTCATGTGGATACCGGCGCAGATCACCGTGCCGCCCTTGCGTACGGCGGCCAGGGCGGTGGGGACCAAGGCGCCCACGGGCGCGAAGATAATCGCGGCGTCGAGCTCCTGCTCAGGCGGCTGATCGCTGTCACCGGCCCAGACCGCGCCCAGTTGCCGGGCAAAAGCCTGGCCCTCGATGTCGCCCTTTCTGGTGAAGGCATGGATCTCCCGGCCTTCGAATATGGCCACCTGAGCGATGATATGGGCCGCCGCGCCGAAGCCGTACAGGCCGATCCGCTGGGCGGCCCCCGTCATGGCATAGGCGCGAAAACCAATCAGGCCGGCGCACATCAAGGGCGCCGCCGCCACGTCGTCGAAAATATCGGGTATGGCAAAGACATACGCACTGTTCGCCACGATGTATTCGGCAAACCCGCCGTCCAGGGTATAGCCGGTGAAAACCGGCCGGTCGCACAGGTTTTCCCGTCCCGCTTGGCAGTAGGGGCAGCGTCCGCAGGTTCCGCCCAGCCAGGGCACGCCAACCCTGTCGCCGACCGCAAGGCCCTGCGCGCCCGAGCCCAGTTCGGCCACGGTGCCGATCACTTCGTGGCCGGGGATCAGCGGTAGTTTCGGCTCCGCCAAATCACCGTCGACGATATGCAGATCGGTGCGGCACACCGCGCAAGCCGTGACCTGGATAAGAACTTGCCCAGCGCCGGGCGCGGGGCGGGCCACTTCACGCAGTTGCAGCGGCTGGCCTTGCCTTTCCAGCACCATCGCCCGCATCATCATCATGCCGTCTCGGCCCCCTCTCGCGCGGCCTCCGCCTCCGCCACCAGCCAGTCGCGGAAGGCGCGGACCTTGGGCCGGCGTTCGGCGCCGGGGGGGTAGACCAGCCAGTGGGAGAACGGCAGCGGCAGGCCCAGATCGAACGGCCGCACCAGGCGCCCGGCCGCCAGATCGTCGGCGACCAGGGCGCGCCGGCCCAGGGCCACGCCCTGACCCTCGATCGCGGCTTGGACAACCATGGTCCACGGCGTCAGGGTCGTGCCGTGGCTGGCATCCACATTATCGACGCGAGCGGCCTGCAGCCACATGCGCCAATCGGGGGTGACGTCGTCGAACATCGGTGTGCCGTCATGCAGCAGGCGGTGGTGGCGCAACTGGTCCAGGGAGCGCAGGCCTCGTGGTCCCTCCAGCAGTGCGGGGCTGCAGACGGGGAAGACTTCCTCGCCCAGCAGCCAGATTGCTTCGACACCTTCATATCGGCCCCGGCCGAAACGCACGGCACAATCCACTTCGTCGCGGCGGAAATCGACCAGATCCATGCCGGCGGAAATTCGCACGTCGATTTCCGGATGGGCGGCTTGAAAGCGGTCCAGACGGGGGATCAGCCATTTCGACGCGAAGGACGGCGAAGTGGACAAATTCAACGGCCCCCCGGCCTGGGCCTGGCGCACTTCGCCAACCGCCCGGTCCAATTGGTCGAAACCATCGCTCAAACCGGGCAGCAGCAAACGCCCATGTTCGGTTAGGGCCAGGGCGCGGTTCATGCGGCGGAACAGGCTCAGGCCCAATTGTCCTTCCAGGCCCTTGATCTGCTGACTGACGGCGGCCGGCGTGACATTCAGCTCTTCGGCGGCGGCGGAAATACTCAAATGCCGCGCCGCGGTTTCAAACGCGCGCAAGCCGTTCAGGGGCGGAAGCCGGCGGGCCAATCTAATCTCCAATCTAGTTCGATTTAGAATATCTAAATTATAATATAGAAAGTCTCTGTTGTTGATCCAGTGTCTTGGCCTTATTTTTGTACAAGACCAATTAGAGATACCTAGATTGTTGCAGTCTTTGGAATAGTATTTCTTACGCTATTTCGTTCATATGGATACCGCCACCGATCCAAACGAGCAACCATCTGGCCGATAGCAGGCCCCGCTAACGGCCCGGTTGGGGCGCCCCGGCATACCGCTGGGGCGCCTCTTTTCTTATTCCGGACAGGGGGGCATTTCATTATCGACGGCGGCATGGACGGCGGGAAACAACGCAACGGCAATCCCGGCGCGGTCGAGGCGCGCGGGGAAATCGGCATGTTGAACCCCGATGACATTGCCGGGGACTATTGGCAGATGTACCAACAGTCACGCAGCGCCTGCAGTTTCAAGTGGGATCCGCGGCCTTTCAAGGCGACGTTTTGATGTGGATTATTGTGCCGCCACGATGATTTTCGACGTGCTTTCGGGGAGGTCTTCGGTTGCAAGAACACAGGAGGCCGGCAGACGCACCGTTACCGTCGTGCCGATGCCTTTGCTGCTTTCGATTTGCAGCTCACCCCCATGCAGTTCGCACAAGGAGCGGGACAGGGGCAGGCCCAGGCCCGTGCCTTCGTGGTCACGGGTCATGGTATCGCCGACCTGACCGAAGGGCAGCAGGGACAATTCGATTTCCACCTCGGTCATGCCCTGGCCCGTATCGCGCACGGTCAATTCGATCTCACCGTTTGCCTGCACCCCCGCCGTCACTTCAATTTCGCCACCCCTGGGAGTGAATTTGACGGCATTTGACAGCAAATTCAAAATCACCTGCTTCAATTTACGTTCATCCGCCCACAACAGCGGCATATCGTCTTGGACGGCGTCGATTAGTTCCAGTCCGGCCTCATGGGCGCGGCCCGTCACTTGGCGCAGGCTCGTGGCGATAAGAGCGCCGATATCGACTGCCGCGGCTTCCATAGCCATATGGCCGGATTCGATTTTGGCCAAGTCCAACAGGTCGTTAATGACATGCAGCAGGTGGGAGCCGCTGTCAAAAATATCCGTCGCATACTCACGCACCCGGTCAGAAATTCCATCGGCCGTAGTGCCGGACATCAATATTTGCGAGAAGCCCAGAATAGCATTCAACG
The DNA here is from genome assembly GCA_029937535.1 of Alphaproteobacteria bacterium. Classification (GTDB taxonomy): domain Bacteria; phylum Pseudomonadota; class Alphaproteobacteria. The sequence continues at coordinate 7,739 of JAPYPT010000043.1, read as the reverse complement.
GCGTGCGCAGTTCGTGGCTCATATTCGCCAAGAACTCCGATTTTGAACGATTGGCCGTTTCGGCCTGGCGTTTCGCCTCGATGAGGGCCTGTTCAGTGCGGTAGGATTCGGTGATATCCAGGGTGCAGGAGACCGCGCCAATGATATTGCCCTGTAAGTCCCGGACGGCCGCGATTGATGTGTGACCCCGATATTGGTTGCCGTCGCGGTTTATCAGCCAAATATCGAATTCAGCGCTGCCGTCCTTGTATGGCAGGGGCGCAAGATCATCCCTAAAACGCTCTTTCTCTTGCGGCGCGATGCATATGTCGACGCTGTTGCCGAGCATTTCGTCGGCCCTGTAGCCGGACTGACGTTCGGCGCCCTTGTTCCAGCTCATGATCTTGCCTTCGATATCGCTAAAGACAACGGCGTCATGAATTTGATCGAATATCAGGGCTTGCCGGCGCAGCCGCTCCTCCGCCCGCCGATCGGCGGTGACATCATGTACGGTGCCTGACAGGCGTATTCGGGTCCCTCGGGCATCAAAATCAAAGGCGCCTTGTTCGCGAATGTGGCGAATGTCCCCATCTGGGCGCACAATTCGATAGTCAATTTCATAATCGATGCTGTTCTTGATCGAGGCGATACGAGCTGCTTGGGTTTTTTCCAGGTCTTCGGGATGGATGAATTTTGTTGTTCCGTTAAGCACATTCACCACGCCGTCGCGGGAGACGCCAAAAAGACGGTAGGTCTCGTCCGTGGCGCTGAATTCCTCAGTCCGGAAATTGTATTGCCAGCCTCCCAGCCGGGCCATCCGTTGCGCGCGCGACAATCGGATTTGGCTGCGGCGCAGTTCGGCGGCGGCGTATTCCCGTTGTCGCAGGCTCAGTCCAATATATCGCCAGCCCCCAATAACCAAAATCAGGAAGACGACGATGCCAGCCGCCGTCATGATGGCGGCCAGCAGGAATGGCGCCTGAATTTCAGCCAAGTCGATTTTCGCAACCACGGCCAATTCGTACCCGGGAACCGGCTCGTGCGCCGCCAAGACCTTCACACCACCATGATCCAATACCGTGACAATTCCGGAGTTCCCCCGCAAACCGCGGCGGGCCGCAACAGCGAGATCAGATCGCATCGCGATCGCCAACGTGGGTCCGGACGAAAAAGGATCGCCGCGTCTCGACAGGATGATTTGATCGCCATCCCGGCGCGCCAGGATGAATTCGCCGCTCTCGCCGAACCCCGCCTTTGGCAAATTGCGGGCAAGGCCATCGGTCAATGCGGCCAAACTGGCCGCGGGCATGGTATTGGGGCCAAGATATTCGGTACGCGCGGCGATGACCGTTTTGATCAGCAGCGCTTCGCTCACGGCCAATTCGTGTAGCAATTCAGAATGACTGTCCAATTCGGCACGATAGAGCACGACGAGGGATGATACCGCCGCGGATAGGATCACAGCGACCATGACGGCGGCCAGGGACAATAGCCGCTTGTTCCGCCAATACGGATTCGCCGGCCGGGGTATTTCCCTGTCCTCAAGCCGATGGGAATCTACAATCCCGGCATCATCGATTATAATTTCGGTATTCCCAGCCACCTAGTCCATTCCCTCGCCAACACCTTGCCGGCCCTCACGGCAAGGTATGTCAGGACCGCGAATCAACGGCCTGATGGCATGGTGTCAAAACGCGGTTAACGATCCATTAATGGATCGCGGATTGGATTAATGAATGGCCTTTTCCTGATCCGCCCAGAAAGGCGCGCGCAGTTGCGCTTTCAATATTTTCCCCGCGCCTGAAAGCGGCAGGGGCTCGGTGTGAAATTCCACCGATCTGGGGCACTTGAAAGCGGCAATCAGGGTTTTGCAATGATCTATGACGTCCTGTTCATCGGCGGCTTGGCCATCATGCAGGCGAATGATCGCATGAACCTGTTCACCCCATTTTTCGTGCGGAATGCCAATGACGGCGCATTCGGCCACGGCGTCATGCTGATAGATGGCGTCCTCAACCTCGGCCGAGTAGACGTTTTCGCCGCCCGAAATGATCATGTCCTTGACCCGGTCGACGATATAGACAAAACCCTCGTCGTCCATGCGGGCGCCATCGCCGGTATGCAGCCAGCCATTGCGCAGGGCATGCGCGGTCATTTCGGGTTGTTTCCAATAGCCCAGCATAACGTTGTCGGCGCGGGCGCAAAGTTCGCCCACCGTGCCGGCGGAGACTTCATTGTCGTCTTCATCGACGATTTTCAATTCCACGCCCAACAGCGCCTGGCCGCAGGACCCGAGCTTGCCCGTGGCGGTGTCCGGGATATGGCGGTCAGGTTCCAACATGGTCAGTATCGGCGCGGATTCGGTCTGTCCATAGGCGTGGTGGAAGCGGGTATGGGGCATCACCTCCATGGCGCGGCGGACGACCGCCTCCGGCATGGGCGAGGCGCCGTACAGGATATCCACCAGGCTGGCCAGGTCGAAGGACTCAACGCCCGGATAATGCACCGCCATGTTGACCATGGTCGGAACCCAGATTGTAATGGTGATCTTATGTTCCTGGATCGCCCGCAGCGCCGCACCCGGCTCAAAGGCCGGCAATATGACCGAGGCGCCGGCGGAAGTGGCAATGGCGTAGGTGCAGGTGCCATCCGCGATGTGGAACATGGGCGCGGCGTGGAGATAGACGGAACGGCTGCGGAAACCGACCTTGGGCGCAAACTGGAGAGCGTTGTAGAGTACATTGTGCTGGCTCAACATCACGCCCTTGGAACGTCCCGTCGTGCCGCCGGTATAATATAACATCGCCAACTCATCGCTTGCCGTATCCGCCGCCGCGGCCGCCGGGTTGCCGTTCACCAGACCTTCGAACGACAACATGCCCTCTGGTGCGCCGCCGTCGCCCAGAAAGACCACATGTTTGACGGTTTCCAACTGATCTTGAATTTTTGGCAACATATCGACGAACGCCTCGTCGACCATCAAGACGGTGGCGCCCGAATCGTTCAACCAGAATACGATCTCGGGCGGGGCCAGACGGGTATTGATGGGTACCAGGACAAAGCCGCCCCACGGCACCCCGAAATAGCTTTCCATGTAGCGGTCATTGTTCAATGACAAAACCGCGACCCGGTCGCCGCGCCCGAGGCCAAGGTTTGACAGACCCCCGGCCAGCCGGGCGATGCGGTCGCCAAATTGCTGCCAGTTTTGTTGCCGGTCACCGAATATGGTGGCGGTTCCCCGGCCGTTAACCTGCATGTTGCGGCGGATGGTGGACGAGATTTTCATGGTTTCGCAAGCTCCATATTTGTTGACCGCAGCATATCCAGGGGTTGGCGGTTTTGCCATTCGTTTTACATATCTTTCGGGCCCGCTCGCCGCAAGGAAAGCGGTGATGTCCTCGCCTTTATATGTCCCGGCCGGCAATTTAGATTGTTGCGGTTTCGGCTTCCGCGCGGCACATTGCCTGAAACTTGTTTCGCGAAATGGAGGTTGCGTTGGATATTGGACAAATGCGGATCGATTTGGCGGCGTCCCTGCGATGGGCGGCGCGCCTTGGCCTGAACGAAGGCGTCGATAATCACTTCTCCATGGCCGTGCCGGGCGATGATGGCGTTATGCGGGGCGATCGGTTTCTGATCAATCCCATCGGCTGGCACTGGTCGGAGATTACCGCTTCCTCCCTCGTGCTGTGCGATGCGGAAGGAGAGGTGCTGGAGGGGGAGAACGAGGTTGAGGATACCGCCTTCTATATCCACAGCCGGGTGCATATTGGCTGTCCCGCCGCCACCGTGGCCATGCATACCCACCAACCGCACGCGACAGCCCTGACCTTGCTGGAGGGCGGGCGGTTGGAGATGTGCGAACAGAATGCCCTGATGTTCGATGAACGCATCGCCTACGACGATGACTACGAAGGCCTGGCCCTGGATGCGGACGAGGGCGACCGCCTGGCCCGGAAGATCGGTAATTGCAGCCTGTTGTTGATGGCCAGCCATGGCGTCTTGGCCGTGGGGCCCAGCGTGGCCGAGGCTTTCAGTGATCTTTATTATTTGGAACGCGCTGCGCAGTTCCAAATTCTGGCGCGCTCAACGGGCGGTAAGCTGCGCACGATTTCGCAAAAGGTTCGCGACCAGGTGCGCGAACAAATGGGCACGGAGCGGGCCAAGGTGGCGGACCGTCACTTCGCCGCCCTGCGCCGGATCCTGGACCGGGAGGAACCGGAATACCGGAACTAGGGATGCCATACGACTGGTTCGCCAAGCTGCTGCATTGGCTCATGGCGTTGTTAATAGTCGTCATGTATTTATTCGGCTGGGCGATGGACGATCTGTCACTGGCCGAACGCCGGGAGGCGTTGCCGCAACATGCTTCCCTCGGCCTAGTGCTGTTGCTGCTGGCGCTGGTCCGGCTGGACTGGCGGCGGCGCCATCCGCCGCCCGCCTATCCGGCCAGCATGAGCCGGCGGCAGCAAAAATGGGCCAAGGGTGTGGCGCATGCCTTTTATGCCTTGATGATCATGCTGCCCTTGGCCGGATTTTTGCACGCGGCCAGTTATGTGGATTTCGAAGTCCGGGTATTTGGTAACTTCAACCTAACGGCGTTGCTGCCTTCGGGGGAAACCCTGACTGGTGTTTTTCGCGCCATCCATGTGCTGTTCGGCTGGATTTTGGCGCTCCTGGTAATCGGTCATGTGGGCGCGACGTTGAAACATGCGCTCGTGGACAGGGATGGCATCCCGGCCCGCATGATCCCATTCCTGAAAGTGCCTAAATAACGCCGCTTTGTTCCAACAGACGGCGGTGGGCCTGCAGGCTGTCGGTGATCATCAGGGCGGCCTGTACGGCGTCGCGGCCGGCCTCGCCCGTGACGGCGGGAGTTTCCCGCTGGCGCACACAATGGATGAAGGCTGCGATTTCCCCGGCCAGGGCATCCGCTTCCCCGAAGCTGAACTCTTCCGTCTCGATATTGGGAATGCCGGGAAACATCTCGCCGTCGCCCTTGCGCCGCACGGTCACCTTGCGCTGGGCCAGATCGGCGACCAGATAGCTGTCGGGCTGAAATATCCGCATGCTGCGCTCGGTCTTCAGGCTGACCCGGCTGGCGGTCAGATTGGCGGCGCAGCCCGAAGCAAAGCCCAGGCGGGCGGAAACGATATCCTCGCCCTCGGAAACCACCGCCGCGCCCACCGCATCGACGGAAATCAAGGGCGCGCCGACCAATGCCGTGATCAGGTCGATATCATGGATCATCAGGTCCAGCACCACATTGACGTCCGTGGCCCGGGGATTAAACGGCGCGATGCGGTTGGCCTCTATGAACAGTGGTTTTTTGACCCGTTCGGCCAAGGCGAAATAGGCCGGCGAGAAGCGTTCAAGGTGACCCACCTGCAAGGTCAGGCCCCTCGCCTTGGCAGTTGCGATAAGGGCATTGGCGCTATCCACGGTCTCGGTAATGGGTTTCTCAACCAATAGATGGATGTCCATCTCCAACAACGCCCGACCCACATCGTGATGCAGACTGGTGGGCACGGTAAGGGAGGCGGCATCGACCAGGCCGGCCAGCTCGCGATAATCGGTTAACGATTGGCAGCCATGCAGGGCGGCGATTTCGGCGCCCCGTTCGGGGTCCTGGTCGACCACGGCGACCAGGTCTACATCCGCCATGGCGGCGTATTTCTGCGCATGCAGCTTGCCGAAATGGCCGACCCCGACAACAGCGACCCGCATGTTCCGCCTCCTAACCCGAGATGGCGCCAAAGGCGTCCATGATGCCGTCGAACCGGCCCTTGGTCATGGCCTCGGTTTCCCGATGAGTGAAAATATGCACCCGGTTGGCCCGGATGCCATCAAGCACGCGGGCAGCTACCTCCGCGGGGTCCATGCCGTTTTTAATAAGCTCGGTAACTTCGGCACGCCGATGGGGGTCGAATTTCTCCGGCACCGCGCTGCGCAGGTCCGAAGGCCGGTTGCGGTCGCTCTCGAAAATGCGGGTGCTCACCCACAAGGGGCACAACACCGAAGCGCCAATGGAACTGCCCGCCAGCTCCGAGGCCAGCACCTCCGTCATGGCGACGACGGCGAACTTTGTGGCGCAGTACGGCCCCATGCCGGGCATGGTAAGCATGCCGGCGATGGAGGCCGTGTTAACGATATGGCTCGCTTCGCCATGGGCCTTCATGTGCGGCAGGAAGGCCTGGATGCCGTGCACCACGCCCATGAGGTTGACGCCGATGATCCATTGCCAGGTTTCCGGCTTTACATCCTCGATCATGCCGCCGGCGCCAATGCCGGCGTTGTTGCAAACCACATGGACGTTGCCGAAACGGTCAAAGGTCCGTTGCGCGGCCGCTTGCACGGCGGCGGCATCGGCGACATCGCAGACCACGCTGTCGATGCGGTTGTCGGCGCTGGCAAGTTCGGCCATGGTGGTCTTCAAGGCCTCCTCTTCCACATCCGCCAGCATGACGTTGGCGCCCTGATCCAGCAGGGCCCGCACCAGGCCGCGGCCGATACCGCTGGCCGCTCCGGTCACAAAGGCCGTGCGGCCCTGGAAATCCTGCATTATTCAGTTCCAATTGTTGACAATGCCGATGCTGGGATGCCTACCTTACGACGGCTTTGGAGCAAAGTGAAAATTGGGGGTGAAGTATGTTAAATCGCAGGCCATTTGGAAATACCGGTTTGGAAGTCTCCGAACTGATCTTGGGCGCCGGCTATGTGGGCGGGATCGTAATACATGCGGACGACGAAATCCGCCGCACCCTGATCCGCCGTTTGCTGGAAGCCGGCATAAACTGGATCGATACGGCGGAAAGCTATGGCGACGGCGCCTCGGAGGAAGCCCTGGGCTGGCTGCTGGCGGAAGTGCCCGAGGGCGACAAACCCTACATTTCCACTAAATTCCGTCTCGACCCCGATCGACTGGACGATATTCCGGGTCAGTTCGAACGTTCGTTGACCGCCAGCCTGGAAAGACTCGCCATGGACCGGGTCGATCTCTATCAACTGCACAATCCTCTTGGACAGGACGGTTTTGACATCAGCCATGTGCTGGGTTCGGGCGGCGTCTGCGATAGCTTGGACAAGCTGGCGGCCCAGGGCCTGTTCGATCATATGGGCTTCACCGCCCTGGGTGATGTGGGGCAGTGCAAGGAGTTGATTTCCAGCGGCCGGGTCGCCTCCGCCCAGGTCTATTACAATATGCTCAACCCCTCGGCCGGCCGGGATGTTCCGGCAAACTGGTCGACCACGAATTTCGAAAACCTGATCGCCACGTGCCAGGAAAACAACGTCGCGGTGATGAATATCCGCATCTTTGCCGGTGGTGCCCTGGCCGCTGCCCAGCCCCATGGGCGTGAATTTCCCATCACTCACAATTCGTCGGTACCCTTGGAACATACCAGGGCCGAGACGTTACTGGCGGCGCTGCCACCCGGTCAAGGCGACCGGGCCCAGGCCGCTGTCCGGTTCGGTCTGGCCCATCCTGGAATCTCGGGCGTGGTGCTGGGCCTGGCCGAATTGTCTCATTTGGAAGACGCCTTGGCCGCCGCCGCCCTTGGCCCCATGACAGACGATGTCATCGCCGATTTGTTGCCCGTCTGGGAGAGTGATTTCGCCTAGCGCATGTCGCGTTCAATTGAACGCGAGGCCATGCGCTAAAACCTTTAAGATCGAGCAACTTATCCGCATTCAATTGAATGCGGGTTGCTCTAGATGTGGAGTCTCGATAGGTTATTCACATCGAAGCCAGCTCGGCTGAT
>JAPYPT010000042.1 GCA_029937535.1 Alphaproteobacteria bacterium | reverse complement strand
AAACCGGACAATAACAATCCAGTCGCGGCCGCCCGTGACGCCCGGCCCGCCAGCGCCGCCACCCGCAGCCATAACCCAACCAGCAGAATGGCCGCCAGCAAGCCTCCGACGGCGCCCAATTCAAGCCAGATTTGCAGGCTGGCATTGTGCGGGTGCATGCTCATGAGATTGCCCCCGCCCGCCAGTTTCGTATCGCCGCCCGGAATACGCCGCGCCGCATCCAGACCCCAGCCCATGATTGGCTTGTCGGAAATACGCCGGGCCGTGAAATGCCAAATATTCAGGCGGTGCAGGGCGGAATACTGCGTTTTGTCAAAATGCGGCGCCAAACGCTGCGGCGCCAGCCAGGAACTGGGCAGGACCGGGGCCGCCAAAACGCCGACCGCAACCACCAGCGCCAGCGCGCGCGGCAATCTTGGCCCCAGAAACCAGGCCAGAAGGACGCCGGTCAGGCCCAGAACCGCCGCGATCTGATTGCTGCTTGAGACTCCCGACATGACCACGGCCAAGGCCGCAAGAACGGCGCCCAGGGCCCATGGCCGCCGGCCTTGCCGCCACAGCACCAGGGCCGTTGGCCAAAGCGCCAGCAACAGGACTATTCCGGCCCGGTTCAGCACGGTCAGATCGAAATCTTGGGAGCGGCCTTGCCAGACCAACCAATTGTGACCAGCCGCGTCCGAGACGGTTTCGAAAGCCAATATCAATAAGGCCACGGCAAACGACCAGATCAGCGTTTGCCGCAAGGGGCCATTGTCGGCGGCTTCCAGCCTCTTCAAACCATCGAGCAATATGAGCGTTGCCAGCAATACGCCGGCCAACTTGGCGCATGTGGTCAACGCCGCCATGCCGTCCACGGCCCACAAACCCGACAGCAGGGTCCAGGCGACGATCAGGCCAGCCATGACCGCGCTGGCGCCCTGAAAGGGGCGGCGCCATCGGCCGTCACGCCAATCGCGCCACCGTAGCCCCCATTGCCACAACGCGGCGGCCAACAGCAACGGCGCCAGCGCCTTGGGCGCGATCACGCCCAGGGGCGCGAACAACCCGGCCAGAAGATACAAGGGCAAGACCTTGGATGGGGGCATTATTGCGGTGCCCTTACTGCGTCATAGGTGGCCAGGGTGTCCGCTACAAAAGCTTCCACGGTGAATTCATCCAACGCCAGCTGGCGGGCGGCCTGGCCCATGGAACGGCGCAAATCAGCGTCCTTGAGCAATTTCCCGATCGCCTCCGCCGTCGCCGGGCCGTCGCGCACGGGCACCAGAAACCCGCTTTCCCCCTGGTGCACGACTTCGCGGCAACCGGGCACATCGGCGGTGACGATGGGCAGGCCGCAGGCCGCCGCCTCGATCAAACCACGCGGCAGGCCCTCGCGGTAACTAGGCATGCAGATGATCTGGGCTTGCGGTAGAACCTGGGGCATGTCGGTGCGAAAACCCCACCATTCCACCACGCCCTCGGCCTCCCAGCCGCGTATGGTGGCCTCCGCCACGTCGGTGGGGTTGGCCGGGTCCCGGCGGCCGACCAATACAAAACGCGCCTGACAGCCGTCCGCCTTCAGGGCGCGGGCCGCATGAACAAATTCGTGCACCCCCTTGTCGCCTAGGATGCGGGCCGGGAACATGACGACGATGGGGCCATGGGGCGCCGGGGCCGGGGCGAAGGTGGTCATGTCCACGCCGCAACCCTTGATCATCACGGTGATCTCCGGGCGGACCAGACGGCGGGACAGAAACAGCCCCAGGTCGTCGGGGTTTTGAAAGATCACCCGGGCATTGGGGTGGCCCAAGGCATAGCGGTACAGCGGCATTATGAGCATCCGGATCGCCCTGGCCGGCCAATCATCGCGAATGAACAAAAACCCCATGCCGGTGATGGCATGCACCACCGCCCGAACGCCCATGAGGCGCGAGGCCAGGCCGCCGAATATCACCGGTTTCATGGCCACGTGGTGCACCAGGTCCGGCTTGATGCGGCGGATCAGTTGAAAACACCGGGCCAGCAGGCGCAGTTCGCCAAGCAGGCCGCGGCCGCCGCGTTTCAGCGGCAGGTCATGATAGTGAAAGCCGGCGCCCTTGATGACGGCGACCGGGCCGTCTTCATGGGGTGCGGCCACATGAACGTCGTAGCCGGCGGCTTGTGCCGCCAGGGCCACCGGCAGGCGGTGGGTGGTAAAGAACAGCGCTTCGTTCATCAGGAACAACAGGCGCGGCGGGCTCATGATGTCAGACCGTCCCGCCAGGACTGGAACATCAGAATATCCCACAATTGATGCTGCCAGTTGCGCCGCCCCGATAAATGTTCGGCCCAGGTCCGCTGGATCGGGGCCGGATCGAAGTAACCTTCGTCGCGCAGCCGCTGTGGCGCCAGCAAATCGTCGGCCCAGGCCCGCAGGGGGCCGCGCAGCCAGTCATGGATCGGCACCGCGAAACCCATCTTGGGCCGTTCGATCAATTCGCGCGGCACATGCCGGTAAAGCACCTGACGCAACAGCCGCTTGGACTGCCCGCCCCGCAGCTTCATGGCCAGGGGCAGAGACCAGGCGAAGGCCACCACCCGGTGATCCAGCAACGGCACCCTCGCTTCCAGACTGACCGCCATGGAGGCCCGGTCCACCTTGGTCAGAATATCGTCGGGCATATAGGTCATGGCGTCCAGATACATCATGGCGTGGGCCGCATCGCCCAACGCGGCACCCTGCGTGCGTGGCAGATCGCCGTCGCGGTCCAGCACCATGGCCTCCGCGCCTGGCCAATGGCTGGTCAGGCTCTCATACATCTGACCGGCATCGCGGGCATGCAGGACGCCCGCGAGCTTATGCAATTTGTCGCCCGGATTGCGTTGACCCAAAATGGGCGCCAAGCGGTCCCACTGGTGCGGCGGCAATACGGTCATCAGGCCGGCCAGAGCTGATTTCAGGGGCCCCGGCAGCCAGCCCGTGGCGCCGATTACGCGCTCCACCCACATATAGCGGTTATAGCCGCCGAACATCTCGTCGCCGCCATCCCCCGACAGGGCAACGGTGACCTGTTGCCGCGCCATTTTCGAAACCAGATAGGTGGGTATCTGAGATGAATCGGCGAACGGCTCGTCATAGATCCGGCCCAGGCGGGGCACCACGTCCAGGGCGTCGGCCTCGGAGATATAAAGTTCGTGATGGTCCGTGCCCAGATGGGCGGCCACCGCCCTGGCGTCCACGGCCTCGTCATAGCCGGCATCGTCAAAGCCGATCGAGAAGGTCTGGACGGGGCGGCTGGATTGCTGCTGCATCAACGCCGTGACGGTGGATGAATCTATGCCGCCCGACAAAAATACCCCCAACGGCACATCGGCGACCATGCGGCAGCCCACGGCGTCGCCCAGCAGGGTTTCCAATTCCGCCGCCGCCTCCCGCTCATCGCCCTTGAAGGGTGCGGCCTGACCGGCTTCGGCGATCTGGCGCAAGGTCCAATAGGGCGAAATGTCAATATCACCCGCCGGTCCGCAGCGCAGGATGGTCCCCGGCGGCAATTTATGGACCCCTTGATAGATTGTTTTGGGCGCCGGCACGCAGTTTCGCTTCAGATAGAGGGCGAGTGCATCCCGGTCGATCGTCCCGGTAAATTCCGGATGGGCGCGCAGGGCATGCAGTTCGGAGGCGAAGACCAAATGCCGGCCGAATTGGGCATAGTACATCGGCTTGATGCCCAGCCGGTCCCGCACCAGGATCAAGGTCCGTTCGCGGCGATCCCAAAGGGCGATGGCGAACATGCCGACAAAGCGGCCAACGGCGGCCTCCACCCCCCATTCGACAATGCCGGCCAATATTATTTCGGTATCGGAATGACCCTTGAATTCATGGCCCTTGGCCAGCAATTCCCGGCGCAGTTCGGGAAAATTATAGACCTCGCCATTGTAGGCCATGACATAACGGCCGTCGTGGGAGGTCATGGGCTGGGCGCCGGCGGCGGAAATATCGATAATGGCCAGGCGGCGAAAGCCCAACCCGATGCCGGCCTCGGCATCGATCCATTGACCATCTGAATCCGGCCCCCGATGGCGCAGGGTATCGGCCATGGCCTTGATCCGACGGCCAAGCACCTCCGCCTGGGTGGCCGGTTCAAACTCCAGCGATCCCGTCAAGCCGCACATTCAGCGCCCCCCCGCCAGATCAAGCGGGGCAAAGTCGATGCCCGGATAATGGCGGATCAGGGCGCCGATACTGGATTTCTGCTCGTCACTCAGCTCCGCCCCGCCCCGTCCCCCGACGCCCTTGTTGAACCGGCTGCCATTCTCCCGGGCCTGGATCAACGCCTGCTCAACGGCGTTATCGTCAGCCTTCAGTCCGTGATAAGACAGGATCCGGCCGACGGTGCTCGGGCCATCGGTGACCAGATCCTCGTAGCGCAGCCACAGACAATCGCGTCCGGCCTGGCGCCAGTCGGCGACAAAACGGACATACCAGGGCATGGCCAGGTCGATCACCATATCCAGGCGTTCGCCGCGCGCCCGTTCCCTGAAATCGGCGGGCACATTCAGCAGCGGGGTTTGGGCGGACTCGGTTTCCAGGTGATCCGTCAAACTGACCACGGCATCATAGGCATTACGGGTCAGGATAATGGGTCGAATGGCGAATTGTTCCATCAAGGCCAGGTTCGGGGCGCTGGGCCGGGTGTGTTGATGGCTGATCACATTCATGGACCAGGCATCGATCAGGTTGGGCAGATACAGATCCTGTTCGTTGAGCTGGTGATAGCCCAAAAAGAAATTCTGATAACCGGTGACCGCGCTCAGTGTCTTGACCAGAAATGTGGAGCCGGATTTTGGCAGGGCGGAAATAAATATGGTCTTGCCACGGCGGCCAAACAGTTTTTTCAGGGCTAGGTTCAGGCGCAGGCCGCGCATGGAAGTGGTCTTCAGACCGCGTTCCAGGCGTTGTGCGGGGGTACGGCTCATGGGGTCACGCCCATTTGGCAAGCCATTGACCGCCCGCCATTATTCGCTTAATAGCCCGGCACCCGGAACAGCATGACCCGCGAACCGACCAATGACATTGCTGCCCCATAAATTGAGATTGTCCCTGCTGCCATCGAAACAATTGCTGTGGCTGTGGCTGTGGTGGGAGATGCGCGCCAGCCGGGGCAGGGAATTCGGCATCGATGCGGGCTGCGGCCTGATGCAGAACCGCCGGTTTTTTGACACGGCATACTATGTTGGCATCGACGTTGACCAGGACCGCCTGGATGCCAATGAGATCCGCTATCCGGGCGTACGCACGATTTGTGCCGAGATTGAAAAAGCGCCGGAACTGCTGGAGCGGCCGGCGGACGTGGTGCTGTGTGTGCAGGTCATGCATAACCGCCACTTCAAGATCGGGCGTACCATCCCGACTATTTCCGCCATGTACGGCATGCTGCGCCCAGGGGGCATGTTGATTTTCAATATCGGGGCGCGGAACATGCCTTTCGAGGAGAAGATCGACGCGCTTTTGCAGGGAAAATTCGACCGGATCATTAAACGGCCCTATGGCGCCTTTTCCGCCAAGGAAACTTATTTTTCGCCTCTGCTGGCCGTGCTGATGTATCTGCTGCCATCCCTGCGCTTGCGGGGCGGGGCGGGCAAGATTTTTTATGTCTGTCATGGCCGAAAATAATTCAGGCCGGCAGTTATTGTTCTTCGACATCCGCCAGCTCTATTTTTTCAATGGATTTGCCGACCCGGTAGATGGCATCGGCATGCCTGATCGTCGACAGTCGATGGGCGATCATGATCACCGTGGCCTGACCCTCCAGCGCTTGTATTGATTGTTGTACAAGCCGTTCGGACTCCTCGTCCAGGGCCGAAGTGGGTTCATCGAAGATGAATATATCCGGTTGCCGCAGTATGACCCGCGCCAGGGCCAGACGCTGGCGTTGACCCACCGACAGCGCATTGCCGCGATCGCCCACTTCCGTGTCGTATTGTTGCGGCAGCCCGGTGACGAATTCATCCGCATGGGCCTTTTTGGCGGCGGCGATACAGGCCTCATCCGTTGCCTCCGGCCAGCCGAGGCGGATGTTTTCCAGCACCGTGGCGTTGAAAATTTCCGGCTCCTGGGTCAGATAGCCGATGCGCTGGCGCAACGAGGCCAGGCTGTAATCGGTGATGGCATGACCGTTTAGCCGGATTTCCCCGCGCTGGGGCGTGCGAAAACCGATGAGGATGTCCACCAAAGTTGATTTGCCGCCCCCCGACGGCCCCACCAAGGCCGTGGTGCGGCCCTTTTGAATGGTCAAATCGGCGCCATCGAAGACCATGCGTCCATCCGCATGGGTAAATGCGATATCCCGGCACACCAGATCGGTCTCCAGCCCTTCGAAGGTCAGGCCGGCATCAAGGTCTTCACGGCTCGGCGCATCTTCGAGCAGTTCATAGATCAGGTGCAGCGACGGCAGCGAGGCGCCAATAATCATGCGGCGCGAAATCAGGTAGGTGATATTGGATATCAGGCGCTGTGAAACAACGATGAAAAAACCCAGCATGGCGGCGGCGCTTTGCATATCATCGCCGCCCACCTGCCGCGCCCAGATCAAGGCGCCGGCGACCAGAATGATGACGGACAGTTCCGTGGTTTGTTTCGGAATTTCCGCGATGGCTTGAAAAATGGCCGCCACCTTGGCGTATTCGCGCAGATATTCAAGGAAGCGCAGGTGCCGTTGTTGATAGGTGCCAAAAAGCTTTATCTGGCGCACATTGTGCAGGGACTCGGTCGCAAGGATGGAAATCCGCCGCCCTAGTTTCAGACGTATCTTGCCGAAACGAATGGAGTAGCTGCCGATGCTCCGTCGGATCAAGGTCAACAGAACAGCCGCGATAACGCCGATAACCAGGGTCGCTTGCCAATGGACCATCAACAAAACCAAAAACAACAATGCCGACAGGATCAGCTTATTCACGAAATCGATGATATGCGTCATCACCTTGGCGCCGATCTGGGTTTCCTGAATAACGTTCTGGATCATCGCACCTTGCGGCAATCGATCCAAACTGCGGTATTCGGCCTGCAGGTAGTGTTGCAGCAGACGGCTCGCCCAATCCTGGCGCAGACGATGGGCGAAAAGCAGGTTTAGGCCGCGGTTCAGCACCATCAATGTGCCTTTTAGAAAAAAGGCGATGGCAAAAATCACCAGCAAGCTTTCGATACGCGCCCCTTCAGGCAACAAAGCTAAAAAGTTAGCGAGAATGTCCATCAATTGGCCCTGATCGGGTTCGCCCAAACCCATCAGGCTGTTCAGCAGGGGCAAAATCAGTGACAAGCCGAAGCTTTCCGTCAGGGCGCCGACGAATAAAGTCAAAAGAAGAAGAACAGCAAAGCGCTCCCGGCCCTTGATCAGGCGCAACAGTTTCGCCAACTTACCCGGCGTTGGCGCCAATTTACCAGTCGTTGCCGGATTTTCTGCCATGTATCGTTGTATCGTTTGCTGTCCGCTTCGTCTGGGGCGGCCATATTCAACCGGTTTCGTGTTGTAATTTCCCAGGTCCGTTATTATCCGCCGGCCGCCTGCTCGCCCGCCCGTCCAATGGAAGCAATGCCCGATTTCAACACCATTGCCAAGTCGGAATTTGCCAATCCTCCCCGTTGACCGCGCCAACGCCACGCTTGGTGGACAGGCTCGCGCGCCTTTGTTAGGAAGTGTGCCATGCCACCGCCGCGAAAGCATGGCGCGCGCGGCTTCCTCGTGGGCCGCTAGGACTTATCCTTCGACAAGTCCTTCAAGGGGTGTAGGAAAGACAATGATCATTGCGCATAATGTCTCGGACACGCCTTTTGAATTATCCCGGGCCGAAATCGACCGCGCCTTCGCTCCCTTCGTTGGCAAGGAGTTCGCGGCCGGAGATGACGCCACCTGGGACGCCTTGTTGGCGAAACGGCGGCGCAAATTGCGTAAAATGCGGCTGCGCCGGCAATATTTGGGCTGGCTGCCCGGGGCGGCGCGGAGCCCGAAAGTCGTACAGCGCATATACGAAAAAAACTGGCATGATAAGAACCTGACCCGGTTGCTGGACCCCGGAGAACGGGATGTCCCATGTATTTGGGGCGACCGCCGGATGTTGGTGGGCGCGCCCGGACTGAAACGGGTCTATCTATTGCACCTCATGCGAATGATAGAGGCCTTCCAACCCAAGTCGGTCCTGGAAGTTGGTTGCGGCATCGGGATCAATCTTTTGTCCTTGGCGGCCCGCTTCCCAGAGATTTCCTTTCACGGTATCGACCTGACGGACCATGGTATAGATGCCGTCAGAGAGGTCGCGGCCCAGGAAACCTTGCCAGATGTGGTCGTGGATTTTTCGCCGGAACCATTATTGGATTTAACGGCCCATCGCCACATCAAGGCGCAACGGGCCAGTGCCGCCGAACTACCCTTCGATGACGACAGTTTTGATCTGGTCTATTCCGTCATGGCATTGGAACAGATGGAGGCCATCAGACCAACGGTGATGGCGCAATTGCGGCGGGTTTCAAACGGCCATGTGGGCATGCTGGAAGCCTTTCGCGATTGGAACGAAACTGGCATGCAGCGCGACTATATTGTTGGCCAGGGTTATTTTGCCGCCCGCATGGATGAGTTGCCGGGCTACGGCTTGCAGCCGGTTTTGGTGGTGAATGACATGCCGGTCAAGGTGAACATGAACCTTGGTTTGGTGGTGGCAAAGACGTCATGAACATCATTCCCACGGCAAACCGCCTAGGGTCGTCAACGCTTCAGGCGTCCAGGCCCAAAACCATCCGCCGCAGCGGATCATGGGCATATCGCTTAACCGGAAAATTGCGGACCGGCATGCCCGGTAAATCGAATTTGCCCTTGTCGATCTTCACGTTCGGATAGGGGCTGTAGCAAAACATCAACACCATGCGATAGCCCGCCCGCGCCCGGCTGCCGAAATGCAGGCAATTTGCCGTATCGACAAAGGCCCCCTGGCCAGGGGGACCGGTCAGGCGAATAGCCTCCTCTTCATCGCAATATTTGAAGACATCACCGTCATCGATGCGCCCCTCGTCCGTTTCCACCTTCAGACCCTTGCGTACGCGCCGGCTCACGTCCTTGGGCAGAAAGGTGAAGGGTCCGTTCTCCGGCGCTACGTCGTCGAGATTGTAGAAACATTTGACCATTCTGAAATCTTCGCCATCGAGATGGAAGAGCTGGCTCGATTCCATGCTCTCATTGGCATCGGAAACAAACAGTCCCAGACTGTTCAAGCGCGGAACCGTGCCCAAATAGCTGGTTACGCTTTCGATGACCGGGTCGGACAGGATAAAATCCAGTAACTCGGGACGTGCTTCCAGATCGGCAGCTTCCAAAACGTTGGTGAAAAAAGGCTTCTTGCCCTTTTGAAAAGACTGAATGCCGCCCTTCCCTTCAAACAGCTCTCTACAGATTTCCACCACGCGGGCGGAGCCGGCCAGGCTGTCGTGGGAAAGCAGCCGATAACCCTGTTCGCGGGGAATGTATTGCGCCCATTCGGATGTACCCTGGATTTTCCGCGCGGCAACGCGGCGGCGCAGATAAGCGCCCATGTGACACGCGACACGGCGAAACTTGACGATTCGCCGCGCCCAACTTGGCGAAAACCGCGCCATGCGCGCCAAACGGATGATCCGGCTATCCAGGTAGTCCATGTTCTCTAAATTTTCAGCCTAAAATTTGCCACGGGTCATTCTTACTCTTTTGCGCTTGTGGCATGAACCGGTTTTTCACATGCCAAACGCACAAGCCGCGCCAAATGCCGGGCCCCGGTCAGGTTCATATGATCAGAATTGCTGAAAACAGCGTCATCGGAAAAGGCAGCCCAGAAATCCACGTGACGGATACCGTATCGGGCCGCCAGGGCCGTGATCCGCATCCTTGCCTTGGCGAAACTGGGATAGTTCACGGCCAAATCCCGATAAGCCTTCGAGACCGGAAAACTCACCAGGCAGACGCGGGCGCCACGGGCGATAAGTTGCGGAATAAAATCATGCAAACTCTTAAATCCGATTGTTTGTCTCAGATCATCGGGCGGAATCTGACTTAGCACGGTTTCCTCGCCGTCCCGATGACGCTCTGCATCCGTCAGCGCGGCAAAGATCTTCGCAACGGTTTGGGAACCATCCGGCTGGAAGTCTCGGTTGCTGGTAAATTCCTCCCCCCGCAGGACAACCCGCCAATACTTTAGCAGTTGCGGGCGATGCCAATCCGAAAGCACGCGCAGGCCGCCGATTTGCACGCGTCCATCGTCGTAATCCCGCCCCACGTCCCGGTCCCGGTTGGCCGTGAATTGGTGCGGACCGGCTTGCAGAATCACCAAACCTGGCCGGACCTTGCGGTAGTGGGACCGCGCTTTCGATATCATCGTTACCGTATTCTCACCGGGAAACGCCAGGTTGATGATGCCTGGCTGACCGCTGAAGCCAAGGGCTGCATGGGAATCCCCGAATACGGCATCCCGCGACGTGGACGCGGCAAGCAGAGCCACATGGCGGGTCAACAGATCATTCGGTTCCACCTGGGCCCGGATTAGAAATTCACTGGCGCCGGCAAACAAGGCGACGACCGCCATGGCCACGCCAAGCCAGATGGCGGTGTATCGCCGGCCAGCCGTTGGGCCGTTCGTCACCGCCGTATCAGAATTGGAAGTATAGGAATTCACTATAGCCACCGACATAAAGATGAATAGCCACATACCCGGCCATGAACCCGAACAAGGTTGCTCGTAACGCGTTCGAGAAACCACTCCGCCGTTTTTCGCCCGGATAAAACTGCCACTCGATCCACTGTTGCGAACTAGGCCCCAGAAAGGCCAGCAGCAATAACCCTGCGATGCTCAACACCTGAACTGAACCCTCGAACAAGGGTGTGGGACCGGCCGTAATTCCCATATTGGCGAAAAACGGCATCAGGGGCGCCAAGCGGTTTGCCCAAACCTCCGGCAGGATCACGCCGTGCATCCCGGCCATGCCCTCTAACATGGTCAGGGCGCCCGCGAAACTTTCGGCCCGAAAAAATACCCAGGCAATCACCACGGCAACGAAGGTAACGACAAATCCGGCAAAGCGTTCCGGGGGATAGACCGGAAAGCCGCCGAATAGAAATCCCCGCACGAATCGCCAACCATGATTGATGCCAAGGTAGCAGCCGTGCAGACCACCCCAGGCGATAAATGTCCAGCCGGCGCCGTGCCATAACCCTCCCAACAACATGGTGATAAGCAAATTGACCCAGCGCCTCGCCGGGCCGTGCCGATTGCCCCCCAGCGGGATATAGAGGAATTCGCGCAAAAAACGCGAAAGGGTCATATGCCATCGCCGCCAAAATTCGATAATGCTTGTCGCCTTATAAGGCGAATTGAAATTCAACGGCAGTCTAAGGCCAAAAATACAGCCAAGGCCAATGGCCATGTCCGAATACCCGGAGAAGTCAAAATAGAGCTGCAGGGTGTAGGCGAGCGCCGCGCTCCACGCCTCGATCAGGCTCAGAACCGCGCCGGCTTCAACGGCCTCGAACCCAGGCGTGGCATAGACCGCCATGCCGTCGGCCAGTACGACTTTCTTGAACAGACCGATAACGAATAACTTAAGCCCGATCCCGAGATCGCTTGCCGTGAAACGAAAAGCCGCCGCACCGCGCAACTGCGGCAACATTTCGCCGTGATAGACAATGGGGCCGGCGATGAGCTGGGGAAAAAAGCTGACAAAGAGGGCGTAGTCCAGAAAGTTGTGGTCGGCGAGTTTGCTTCGATAACTATCGATGACATAGGCAATCTGCTGGAATGTGAAAAACGAAATGCCGAGCGGCAGAACCACCTTGCCGATGGCAAAATCCAGACCCGTAAGACCGGCTATGTTGGAAATAAAGAAGTCCGCATATTTGTAATAGGCGATAACGCCCAAATTCGCCGCGACGCCGACGATCATCAAGGCACGCGCGCTCTTGTCATGCCCGTTCCGGGCCAATCGCCGGACATGCCCAGCTAACAGGAAATTCCCGGCGATGGAAGCAAGCAAAAGCAGAACGTAGGGTGGGCTCCACCACGCATAAAAAAACAGCGAAGCGAGAGTAACCACGGCCAATACGGCCGTACGCGAGAACAGGCGATCAACCAGCCAGACCGCAAACATCGTGGCGGGCAGAAAGACGGCAATGAAGTGATAGGAATTAAACAGCATACCGGAATTTTGCTAGCCAATATTTTTTCAATTGCGGCAAACTTTAAGGCATGGCGCAATTGATTCAATCCAATTGACGGCCCTGCTCCATGGAATACAACGTTGATTTACCCCGTCACCGCGGCGGCAAGCAGACTTTCAACCTCGTTCGTGTTGCAACGGTTCAGCAGATACGGCGACTGGCCGCCGTCATTCCAGGCCCGTTTCAAAGTAATCGCCAGATCAAAGCCGTGGGCCCGGCATACATTGTCGGCATCATGGGGAATGGCCCAATCGTTGCCCCAGGGATAGGCCAGCCAGTTGAGCGGATGGCCGACGATGGCCGAGAGGCATTCCTGGCTCTGCTCAAAATCGGCGGCCAGCGCCTCCGCGCTCATGCGGCTCATGGGTTGATGGGAATGGCCGTGGCAGCCGATACGATGGCCCATCCGTTCCAATTCGCGCAGATGCTCCGCGTTCATATAGAGCTCACGGCAGAATTCTGTCTCGCCCACATCCCGTTCCTGGAGCATCCGGGTGGTGATCTCATCCATCAATTCATAGGGCAGATGGAAATTGATCATGTATTTCAGTTGCGCGGTTTCGGGTTGATCGTAACGGTTGGTTTCCGCCGCCGCGCGGGCCAGTTCAGGATCGTTCAGCCTGGTGCGCCAGGTTCCGGGCAAGCGGGCCAGGAAGTCTTCCCGGAATTGCTGGGGCGGCGTGGTCGCGCGCAGCCAATGCAGTTTGTGGGTGCTGATCGCCCGGTCCTCGGCCAAGGGCCGGGACGAGACGAAAAAGCCAGCCTGCAAGCCCCGGGGCGTCAAAACCTCGCGGGCGGCATGAATGTGATCGACCATGCCGTCATCGAATGTCAAAAAAAATGCCGGGCCCGGCAGGCGGTCATGACCGGCGGCATAATCGGCGAACTCATCGATGCTGGCCGGGTGCAAGGCCGCCAACAAGTTATCCACCTGTGCGGCGAATGCCGCCATGGAAATGGGATGTATGCCCGGATGGGGGTGGCCATGGGGATCGCGGATATAGTGGTAATTGATCAATAATAGGGGCGTCATGGGGTGGTTTCCGCCTCGATCCGCGCGAACAAATCGCCCAGGCCACGCCCCGCCACGATCTCTCGGACCAGGGCCATGTCCGCATCCGTCAGGCTCTGGCGGCCCAGGCCGATGCGATCGCCGCTCAACGGTTTGGCGATCTGTTCCAGGGTGGTGGAGGCATGGCCGGTCAGTCCCAGCACCCGTTCATTTTCCTCTCCCTTGCCCTCGAAACGGCTGACCGCATCCTCCCAATCCTCGCCCAGAAAATCCAGCACGGCCGCCATTTGCCCCACCGGGTCCCGCACCAGCGCCTCGTAATACAGCTCCAGTAAGTTACCGGCGTTCAGGGGTAGCTCACGCTTGAAACGTTCCACGTCGCCCAGGTAGTCGCACCACAAATTGGCGTAATCCTCTAGACCGCCGTATTTCCCGCTGCGCCGGAACGAAGCGAAGACATCCCGTGGATCGCGGATCACATGGATAATCCGCGCCGCCGGCCAATGGGCGAGGATGCGGTCCATATGACGGATGTTGCCGGTGGTCTTTTCAGCCCAGCGCCGCTTGCCATCCCGTTCGACAACCCTGTTCATGAACAGATCCAGAAAGGCCGGCGCATCCACCGCTGCCGCCATCATGGTGTCGACCTGCCCGGCGTCGATTTCGAAAAAGTCACCAATTCGATGCAGGTAGGCCGCCAAAGGCTCTCCGCCGCGGGCCTGTTGATTGCGCCAGTCGATATCGAACCAGTGGGTTTCCAGACCCGAGGCAATGGCCGAATGCTGGGACAGCATGGCCCGGAACAGCGTCGTGCCCGAGCGCATCAGGCCGCCGATGAATATGGGTGCGGTATTGGTCAAGATCGGCTCATCATTCCCGTCAGGGTACCATATGGCGGCAGGCGCGCATTCGGACTATATAGGGCCATGTCCTGGTTCAAGCAAAAACTCAGCATCGTCTACCGCCAAGTCTGCCTCGCCGTGCTCAACAGCCAAGGCCGCCGGGCCTTGGACCGCCTTGGTTATTTGGCCCTGTTCGAGGCCCGGCCAGGGGATGCCAAGCCGCCGGTTTGGTCCGACTTATGGGCCATATACAGCCAGGTCCGCGAACGCAAACCCAAGGTATTGCTGGAATTCGGTAGTGGCTGTTCCACCATCATTTTTGCTCAGGCACTGGCCGATAACACGGCCGAGGGCGCGCCGGGTTATCTCCATTCCCTGGATGCCGATGCCCATTGGGGCCAGGTTACCATCGATTCCCTGCCCGAACATTTGCGCGCCTTTTGCGACATCACCCTGACGGAGCGCATCGAGGCGCAACTGGGCGATACCCCCGTTTGGCGTTTTGCCCGGGTGCCCGACGTGGTGCCCGATATGATCTATCTGGATGGCCCCGCCCTGACGCCGGAGCGGCGGGCGGCCATCGATGTCCTGGATATGGAGGAACATTTTCCGGCCGGCTTCCGCCTGCTGGTGGATGGCCGCAGTTTTAACCGGCGCGTGCTCGAAAAAAACTTCAAGCGCCGTTATGACCGCCACCATCGACCCATTCTGAAAAGCACGACTTACGATTTGTTGGCCGACTGAGCCGCCTCGCGGGCCAGCAGCCATTCCGCCAGTTCCAGCTCGAACGGCTCGTCGATGTTGACGAGGGGGCGGTCGATGATAACGGCGATGCAATCATCCTCCATGATATGCCCCTCATCCACCAAGGTGGCCCGGCGCAGGGCATAGCAGATGCCGTTGCAATGGAAATAGTCGGGGATGGATTGACGAATAGCCGTGCGTCCGCCGTCCAGATAGGGCGTCAGATTGCCCGTCTCGTCCAACTGCAAGGTCTTGTGCGGCGTGAAATGGGCCGGCGTCGGGCTTAGGGTGGCGGCGGCCTTGTGACCGCTGTCGATCAAGGTCCGAACGCACAGGGTGACATCCTCGGCCCGGCGCAGGGGCGAGGTGGGCTCCAGCAGGATCGAAATATCGAAGCGCTGGCCGTAATGTTCCTCGGCCCCCAGCCAGGCATGGCGCCACATATCGGTGGAGGTGGAGGTGTCGCCGGACAATTCATCGGGCCGTTGGAAAGGCGCTTCCAGGCCGTGGCGGGTGGCCTCCGCCGCGATTTCCACATCGTCGGTGGAGATGATCGCGCGGTCGATCCAGGGCAGGCCGGCGGCCAATTCGCCGGCCCGGCCGACCAGGCTGATACCGCCCACCTGGGCTAGATTTTTTCGCGGAATGGATTTGGAGCCGCCCCGCGCCGGCACCACCGCCAAAACCGTCTGTCCGTCCATCGCCATCGCTCAATCCAACTTTATGCGCCGGCCGCTATCGTGACTTTGCCGGGCCGCCTCCAACAGCGCCATGACGCCCAGGCCATCATCGATACCACAGGTTGTTACCGGTCCGCCGTCCAGGATCGCCAAAAACTCTTCTGCCACGGCCACGAACATATCATTGCGTTCGCATGCGAAGGTCTCTTCCCGCCAGACTTCGCCCGCTTCGGTGCAGACGGCGATTTGGTTCGGCGTTTCGGACCACATAATGGTGCCGCCCTCGCCAATGAAGCGGATCGATTTTCGGTGCGGCCGGCCATAGAGGTCCAGATGCAGGTTGGCGCGCAGGCCGTTGGCGAAATTGATCATCATGTCCACGTTGTCGTCCGAGGTGATCTCCAGGTCCGAGATTTTCTCGACCCGCGCGGAAAGACTGTCCGGCCTGCCGAAAAACCACAGCATCAGATCGACCCAATGGCTTTCATCCAGCAACGCGCCGCCGCCCAGTTCGGCGGACGACATGAAGAATTCCGCCAAGGGCTCGCCCGGATGCCAATCCGCCAGATGGGCCGACATGGTGAAATCCACATACCGCACCGCGCCAATAACCCCCTCCGCCAACAGCTCCCGCACCCGCGCCAGCGGCGGCCACCAGCGCCAGGTGTAGCCCAGCAACAACGGCGTGCCCGTGCGGGCAAGGGCATCCGCGAGGGTCCTGGCCTCGGCCAAGGTCTTGGCGACCGGCTTTTCCAACAGCACCGGCAGGCCCTGTTCCAATGCCGGGATGCATTGCTCCACATGAAACCGCGTGGGCGAACAGACCGCCACGCCATCGAAGCCGCCCGACCCCAGGGCCGTCTCCAGATCTTCGAATGTGTCCGCGTCGAACGCTTCCGCAAAATCCGCCCGCCGGTCCGGACGCGGGTCCATGCCCGAAACACGGGCGCCCAGGGCGGTGAGATTACGGCCATGGCGCAACCCGATACTGCCCGTGCCGACGATCAGGATATGCCGCTTGCTCATCTTATGCCCCCCACCATCTCTTGATAGGCGTCCGGGTCCATGGGCAGTTCCGCGAACAGCGGCCCCCCCGCCGGTTGCCAGTCCGCCAGGACATGGGCCAAGGCCTCGCCGCTGTCGGCGGTGGCAGTGGCGAAACCAAAACCGTCGAAGGCGCCGCGCCAGGAGGCGCCGGGTTCCAGCATGGGGGCTTGGGTCAGACCGTCGGCGATGGCCCTGGTGCGGACCGAACCGTAACCGCCGTCGGACATATGCAGGATCGCCAGGGGCAGGTTCAGGCGCCGGGCCAGCCGCGCCTCGGCCATGAACGGCGCGATGCCGCCATCGCCCACCGCCAAAACGGTGGGGACGGCTGGATCATGGATCGCCGCGCCGATGGCTTGCGGCAGGCCAATGCCCATGTAACGGCCGGAGCCCGATGACAGGCACCATTCAGCCTTTGGCGCCTGCCAGATATGTTCGCCGATGGTGCAGAAATAGCCCGTGTCGATGACCATGCGGACGCCCTTGGGGAAGGCTCCGGCCACGGCCGCGAAGGCCGCCGCCGGCAGAAAGGTCAGGGGCCGCAACAGGTGCTGGCGCAGGCGCGCGACAGCCGTGGCGGTTTCCTCCACGCCCCAGGCCTTTTGTGCCAGCAGCGCCAAGGCTGGGGCGGGGTCCCGCGCCACGCCTTGATAGGCAAAACCGCTCCCGCCCGGGCTATCGATTGGGTCCAAATTGACGGCCCCGCAGGCGAACGGCCCCGCCGCCAGGACCTCATGTGGGCGCAGGCCGATACCGACAATCAAATCGGCGCGGGGCAATATCTCAGCCTCCGGCGTTAAATTCTGGCCAACACCCGTATAGACGCCGGCCACGTGGGGCAGCCCTTCATGGGCCGCGCCCTTGGCGGCGGCGGTGGAGAAGACGGGGATCTGCAATCGGTTCAGATCCGGCGACAGACCCAGACGCAAGGCCAGGGTGCCGGCAATGACGACGGGCCGTTCAGCCCGCGCCACGCGGTCCAAGACATCGCCGGCGTCGGACAGGGGCTCGGTCGTGGGGACCGCTTCGGCGCCATCGATCCGGCCGGCCAGTTCCACGAACACCGGGCCGGGCGCTTCCGCTTCCGCCCAGGCGGCCAGTTCGCCATAGCCTGGGCCGTCCGCGGCCAGATAGCGCCGCCCCTTGGCCACGGCCGCCGTCAGGGCGCCCTGATCCAGACGCTTATGGGCCTTCGCCAGCGGGACGTCCGCGCCATAAGCCTCCGTCACCGCCAGCATGGGCAGGTTTTCGTAGGTGCAGGCCGCCATGCCGCCGACCATGTTGGCCAGGCCGGGACCCTTGATGGCGATGGCCAGGGCGGCCCGGCCCGACAGCCGGCCCACGGTGCCGGCCATGATGGCGGCGGCCCCTTCGTGATGGGTGGAATGAAAGCTGACGCCGTTGTCCATCAGGGCATGGATCAGCTCCAGGCTTTGGCCGGAGCCGGGCACCCCGAAGGCATGTCCCGTATGGGCCGCCGCCCGCGCCAAGGCCTGAAGGGGCATGGCCTAAATTCCCAATTTCGCCATGATCTTTTCCGCCGCGCGGCGGCAGACCACGCGCACCGCATCGGGGCTGAAACCGCCGATGTGGGGCGTGACGATCAGATTGTCGTGGCCGCGGCTATAGACGATCAGGGGATGCTGTTCAATCTCCGGCTCCCCATCCAGGACATCCAGTCCGGCCGCGCCGATGCGGCCGCTTTCCAGACCCGCCAACAGGGCCGCTTCGTCGATAATTGCGCCGCGCGAGGTATTGACCACGATGGCGCCTGGTTTGATGCCGGCCAAAATTTCCGCCGAGAGCAGACCCCTGGTGGCCTCGCTCAAATGCACATGCACCGAAATGACGTCCGACCGGGCCACCAGGTCAGCCAGGCCGGTTTGCACGATCCCTTCGGGCCAGGGCTGCACATGGGGATCATGGCCCAATACCTCCATCCCGAAGGCGGCGCCATAGCGCGACATCCACTGGCCCAGGCGGCCGCAGCCGATCAGGCCCAGGGTGCGGCCGTTCACCATGGTGCCGGGAAACTCTTCCCGCACCCATTGGCCGGCCCTTGTATGGGCGGCGGCGGCGGGCAGGCGGCGGGCGCAGGCCAAAACAAGGGCCCAGCTCAATTCCGCCGCCGGGGTGATGTCCAGCAAAAGATCGCCGTCCTCGCGCAGGGTATGCACATTGATGCCGCGCGCCTTGGCGGCCGCCCCGTCGATATGGTCGGAGCCGGTGGTGGCGCAGGAAATCACCGCCAGGTTTGGCGCGGCGGCGATCATGGCGTCGTCGATCCGCACTTTCATGGAGGCATCCAGCAAGCCATGGGCGCCGGCTAGCGCCCGCCCCAGGGCGCCCGGTTCGGCGGCCGCATGGATGCATTCGGCACCCGAGGCGGTTTCGGCCAGGGCCTCGAAGCCCTCGTCCGCGCCGACATAGATGATGGTTGGTTTGGACACGTTGCTGGCCGCTTTCTGGTTATCGATCGTGTGGGCAACCTTATAGCAGCCCGCGACGCGATAGACAGCGTCCGGGGCAAGGTAAATTTGCCGCCGCCGACGCCGCCGACGCCGTGGAGCCGTGGCGCCGTGCGCCGTGCGCCTCGGCGCACTTGCGTGAACGACGTTTGATTAATGGCGCTCGAATAGCGGACCATGGCCGCTGAATTGATCGGTGATGCCGTTGGCCCGCAAGGCATGCCAATAGGTGGCGGCGTTGATGGCGATGACCGGCTTGCCCAGTTCGGCTTCCATTTCGATGGCCAGGGCGCACATGGACAGATTGGTGCCGACCTGCACGATGGCGTCGATGCCATCATCATCCATTTCCACTATGTGCTGGCGTAGGGTATCGGCCTGAACTTCGGCGATGGCGATGGGGCTGTTGCAGCGCAGTCCGACAAACTTAGCCACGGTGAAGCCGCACTCCTCGAAGAACCGGGTGACGTTGACGTCGGAAATCGGCATGTAGGGCGAGATAACGCCAATGCGTTTCGCGCCCGACAGGTTGAGCGCTGCCTCACAGGCAAAGGATCCCGCCGATACCCCCACGCCCGCATGTTCGGAAAGCTCCGCCATGCGTTTTTCCGAGGCGTCCCGGCCGTCCCAGAACATCAAGGCGGACATGCCCATGATTAAATAGTCCGGCGCCATGGTCTTGCATCGGTCCACGGTGGCGTACAACTCGCCCCCGATGGCATCGACCAAGGCCAGAAAATCCTCATCGTTGTGGACCGCCATGTTCGGTACATATATGCGCCCGAAATGATTGGTGACGCCTGGCGGCCTGAAATCTTCCATGTCCGGTTGCACGATCGTGTTGGTGGACGGCGCCACCACGGCGAATTTAAGGCGCCAAGCCAAGGCATCCCGCGACATTTTTGCTCCTCCACGACATCAATTACTCAGACATCAAGCCAAGCCGGCTTCCGCCCGCGCGGCTTTGCATCAATGATAGCCGAAAAGGGAAATCAGTACATGCTTCAAAGAGAGTGACGCGATTTGCCCATGTGAAATCGCGCCGCACCTTTAAGCCGCCAAGCCAATGTGCTATTTCAAGTTGCTAATACAGGGCTTGTTTATCTATCATTCACCATGATTCGGTTATTATCGCCATAACTCAATTGGTATTTGGATCGCCGTGCCGCGCATAAACGTCAATTTCAACGTCACAGTCCTGGCCTTGTCCCGGTGATATTTCCCGGAATTCCGGGCCACGGGGCCGCCGTGCGCGCCATGCCTCTCGTGGCAAGCCTGCTGGCCATGGTCGTACTGGCGCTGGTCGTTCTGGCCACGGCGATGGCGCCACCCGCGCAGGCCCGCTCCCGCTATGCTGAATTGGTGATCGATGGCACCTCCGGCCGGGTGTTCCATGGCCGCAACGCCGATGCCCGCAAATACCCCGCCTCACTGACCAAGATCATGACCCTTTATATGGTGTTCGAGGCGCTGGACAACGGCAAGCTGCGTTTGGACCAGAAATTAAAGACGTCACGCCGGGCGTCGGGGCAACCGGCCACGAAATTGGGTTTGCGCCGGGGCGAGACGATTACCGTGCGCCAGGCAATCCTGGCCCTGGTCACGAAATCGGCCAACGATGTCGCCACCGTCGTGGCCGAGGCGATCGGCGGCAGCGAATATAAATTCGCCCTGAAGATGACCCGCCGCGCCCGGGACCTCGGGATGAGCCGGACCAGCTTCCGCAACGCCTCCGGCCTGCCCAACCGCAGGCAGCTTTCCACAGCCCGGGACATGGCCCGTCTGGCCCTGGCCATACGCCGGGATTTTCCCGGGTATTTTAAATTTTTCGCCCGGACCTCGTTCAAGTTCCGGGGCAAGACCTACCGCGGCCACAACAAGCTGGTCGGAAATTTTCGCGGCGTTGACGGCATGAAGACCGGCTATATCCGTGCCTCTGGGTTCAATCTGGTGACCTCCGCCAGCCGGAACGAAGGGCGCCTGGTGGGTGTGCTGTTCGGCGGCCGCTCCGCCAAAAGCCGGGACCGGCGCATGCGAACCTTGCTCTCCCGTGGTTTTGACCGCCTGCAGCGTGGCGGCGGCAGGGGGCCCGGTCGGTATGTCCGTCCACGGGGCCGCCGGGACGGTTTTGGCAACGTGCCCGTGCCGCGGATCAAACCCAATCAAAAGCCGCTGGGCGTGGCCCTGGACACGGCCAAGTCTGCCCCCCATTACGGTATTGCCTGGTCGGTGCAAGTTGGCGCCTTCAATCGGGCGGCCTCCGCCCGGCGCCATCTGAACAAATTATCCGGGGCCTTGCCGGGTTTATTGAACCAGGCCAAGGTTTCCATCGTTGTCATTGAGGGCGAGCGTGCCGTCACCTACCGGGCCCGCCTGCACGGCATGAACGAACGCCAGGCGCAAGATCTGTGCCGCCGCATCAAAAGCGCCAAATTTGATTGCCTGACCATCGCCCCCGCCGAAGTCTCCTTGGCGGCCGGCAGCTACCACGGCTGACGCGAGAGCCGTTCCGGGCTATTCATTCTTGCGATAACCGAGGCGGTGCATGCATTCGGAATAGAGATGGTTGCGCCGGGATATTTCTTCCAGCGAGGCGGCCTTGCGGGCGGCACGGGAGGTATCGCGGATCCGGCCTTGGGTGCCGCGCAGCTCGATCTGCGGCGCCGCTGTGGCGCCGCGCTTGGCCATCTGCCGCTCCGCCTGGATCGATGCGCCGCGGAAACAGGCCGTGGTGTCCTGTTGAAAGGTTTGCGTGTTGCCGCCCGTTTTGTCCCACACCGGCTTGGCGGCACAGCCCGCCAACAGCGGCGCGGCAAGGAAAGTTATCAGCAAGAAATTGGAGCGCATGGGCATCGCCTTCGCAGCAGACCGCCGGGATTTCCCGCCGGACGGATGAAGACTATGGCATGGACGGATCGGGCACCGGAAGTGCTAAGATAGCTGCCGGAGGAGAGCAGGTAATGGTTCAAAACGGGATCCGCGATTTGCTGAACCTATTGCCATGCCATTCTGCGGGGCCCGCGGCCTGACGGCGGAATAACCAATTTGTAAGGCGGTTATGGTATAGAGGCGTCATGAAGCAACGCATCCTGCTTATCGTACATCAGGAAACCTCGAACCCCGGCCGCATCGGTCAACTGGTGGAGGCCTTCGGCTACACGCCGGTGATCTGCCGCCATGCCTGCGGCGACCCGCTGCCCGAAAGCCTGGATGATTACGCGGGCGCCGTGATGTTCGGCGGGCCCATGAGCGCCAACGACGACCATCTGCCCTTTATCCGGGCGGAGTTGGATTGGCTGGATATTCCCCTGCGCGAGAACAAGCCCTTTCTTGGCATCTGCCTGGGCGCCCAGCTGCTGGCCCGCAAACTGGGGGGCGCGGTGGGGCATCACGCGGACGGCTTCCATGAAATTGGTTTTTACCCGATCACCGCCAGCCCCGCCGGCCGGGCCTTGTTCGACGATGGGCAATATTTCTATCAATGGCACAATGAAGGCTTCACCCTGCCCCCCGGCGTACCCGGGGTTGAGCATTTGGCGGCCAGCGAGATGTTCCCCAATCAGGCCTTTCGCACCGGCAATGCCTATGGCTTGCAATTCCATCCCGACGTGACCGACGACATGGTGATGCAGTGGAGCATCAAGGTAGCCCACCGCATGGTCATGCCCGGCGCCCAGGCCCGGGACCGCCAGCAGGCGGGGCTAAAGGCCCACGGCGGGCAGGTCGAAACCTGGACCCGGCGCTTTTTTGCCCATTGGCTGGGTCGGGACCGGGCCGTCGCGGAGCCCATGCCGATTGCCACACCGATTGCCATGGCGGGTGGCAATTAGAGCAATCTGGGCTCGTTTGAACGCGGATAAGTTGCTCTAAACCCTTGAATTTGATCGAATTATCAGCCCAAAAAATGATTCCGGTTTTAGGCTGTTTGATTTAGCCAAAGACGGCGGCGGCGAAGACGATCCAGCCGAACCAGGTGTTGGAGCGGAATTTGGCCAGACAATCACCCGGATCATCAATATCCACGCGGCCGGCCTGCCAGGCCAGTTGCAGCGCCGCCAGGGCCAGACCGGCCAGAAACCACGGCCCCAAATCCGCCGACCAGCCGGCCAGCCCGAACAGCACAATGGCCGCGCCATAGAACAGCCACAGCATGGGCCGGGTATTGCCGCCCAGGGCCCGGGCCGAGGATTTGATGCCGATCAGGGCATCGTCCACCTTGTCCTGATGGGCATAGATGGTGTCGTAACCCAAGGTCCAGGCGATGCCGCCGGCATATAGCAGCACCGGCGCCAGGGTAATATCGCCCCGCACCGCCGCCCAGCCCAACAAGGCGCCCCAATTGAAGGCCAGGCCCAGGAACACCTGGGGCCACCAGGTAATGCGCTTCATGAAGGGATAGATCACCACCGGGGCCAGGGACATGATTCCGATCAAGACCGCGAAGGCATTGAAACGAAGCAGAATATTCAGCCCGATCAGCGCCAGCAGCACCATGAAGGCGGCGGCCTGGCCGATGGAGATATCGCCCGAGGGAATGGGCCGGCCACGGGTCCGCTCGACCTGGCCGTCATAGTCCCGGTCGGTAATATCGTTCCAGGCGCAGCCCGCCCCCCGCATGACCAGGGCGCCCAGGGCGAAGGCCGCCAGCAGCCAGGGGTCGGGCCAGCCGGAAGGGGTCCCGGAACTTGCCATGGCCCCGGAACTTGCCATGGCAATGGACCACCAGCACGGCCATAGCAACAACCAGGTGCCGATGGGCCGGTCCAGGCGGGCCAGGCGCAAATAGGGCCGCAGGCGCGCCGGCGCATGACGGGCGATCCAGCCCGCCTCGGGGATATCGGTGAAGGATCCCGATTCCTTCACGGTTGTTTCCCTAGGTGCTTCCATGCCCGCCATGGGGTTAGAATAGCGCAACGGGAGAGGCTTATTCGGTTTTTTAACCATGACCCAAACAGATAATCGAGAACGGGCAAAAATCCGTCTGCATGTGGACGATGATTTGACGGCGGGCGCTATTGTCGGCCTCGGCGCCAGCCAGTCCCATTATTTGCGTTCGGTGCTGCGCCTGAAACCCGGTGCCGAGGTTGCCCTGTTTAATGGCCGCCACGGCGAATGGCGGGCGCGGATCGATGGGATCGGCAAGGGCTGGGCCTCGCTCGAACTCAGCGGCCAAAGCCTGCCGCAGATACCCGAACCCGATGTCTGGCTGTTGTTCGCGCCGATCAAGCGGGGCCGGGTCGATTATCTGGTGCAAAAGGCGACCGAACTTGGGGTCAGCGCCCTGCTGCCTACAATTACCCGGCGCACCGTAGTGGAGCGGATCAACCTGGTTCGCCTGGGCGCCACGGCGGCGGAGGCGGCGGAACAATGCCGCCGCCTAAGCGTGCCGGAATTACGGCCCGTGCGCACCCTGGACAAGGTGCTGGAAGCCTGGCCAGGGGAGCGGCGCCTGTTGTTTTGCGATGAGCTGGGCGGCCCATCACCCGTCGAGGCGTTCGCGGCATTGGAGGACGGTCGGAATTCCGAGCCCTGGGCCATTCTGATTGGCCCCGAGGGCGGTTTCGAACGGGTGGAATCCGAGGCCTTGCGGGCGCGTCCGTTCGTCGTGCCCATGTCCCTGGGGCCGCGCATTTTACGGACCGAAACTGCCGCCGTTGCCGCCCTGAGCCTATGGCAGGCCCTGCGCGGCGACAATCGGTCGTAGACCAATTTTCAATCAATCAGGGTCACACTACACCACACACGGTCATCCCCGGGCGTAGCGAAGCGGAGACCCGGGGATCCAGAGCCGCAAACACCTGAGTTTGTTGCCCTGGATTGCCGGGTCAGGCCCGGCAACGACGGTAAAATGGGCAAGTGTCGTGTCGTGTGAATTAGGGTCGCTATCGCGGCCCAAGTGATTGGGTCAATTGCGCTATTCTTAAGAGTCCGAGCATGTTTAAGAAGGCCATGCTCTTGCCGGATAACGCCTTCGGCACTTGCATCCGGGCTTGGCATACATTAACTCGAACATAACCCACCCCAGTATGAGCCCGCCTGGCGGGACAGTGACGGCAAGCCGAGGTTAATGTGTATGTCTGATAATTCCGCCGGCGCGCCGCCGCCAATTGAAAATTTTGCTGAACTTGTTGCCTATATCGCCTCCGGCGAGAAACCGCGGGACCGCTGGCGCATTGGCACCGAACACGAAAAATTCGCCTATCGCCGCGGCGATCTGGGCCGTCTGGATTATGAAGGTCCCCAGGGCATCCGCACCATGCTGGAGGGCTTGCAGCGCTTCGGCTGGCAACCGGTGTATGAAGCCGGCAATGTCATTGCCCTCGCCATGGATGGCGCCTCGATCACCTTGGAGCCGGGCGGGCAGTTCGAGTTGTCCGGCGCGCCCCTGGACAATCTGCATCAGACCTGCGCCGAGGTGCATACCCATCTGGCCCAGGTCAAGGTGGTGGCGGAGGAAATGGACGTCCGCTTCATGGGCATCGGCTTCGATCCGAAGTGGCGGCGCGAAGATGTTCCCGTCATGCCCAAGGGCCGTTACAAGCTGATGCTCGACTATATGCCGACCCGGGGCAATCTGGGCCCCGACATGATGCTGCGGTCGTGTACCGTGCAGGTCAATTTGGATTATGGTTCGGAAGCCGACATGGTGCAGAAATTCCGCATCGGCCTGGCCCTGCAGCCCCTGACGACGGCGCTGTTCGCCAATTCTCCCTTCACCGAGGGCCGGCCGAACGATTTCCTCTCCTTCCGCAGTCAGATCTGGACCGATACCGACCCGGACCGCACGGGCATGCTGCCCTTCGTCTTCGATGCGGGCATGAGTTATGAGGCCTATGCCAAATACGCCCTGGATGTGCCCATGTACTTCGTCTACCGCAACGGCGAATATCTGGATGCCACGGGGCAGTCGTTCCGCGATTTCATGGCCGGAAAATTGCCCGCATTGCCCGGCGAAAAACCCAACATGCAGGATTGGGAAGACCACCTGACGACCTTGTTCCCCGAGGTGCGCATGAAAAAATTCCTCGAAATGCGCGGCGCCGACGGCGGCCCCTGGGCCTCTCTGTGCGCCATGCCGGCACTGTGGGTTGGCCTGCTCTATAACCAGGGCGCCCAGGAAGCGGCCTGGGATCTGGTCAAGAATTTTTCGACTGAGGAGATGGCCAGACAGCGGGCCGAGGTGCCCCGTCTGGGCCTGGCCACGCCCCTGGACCAGGGCGGCACCTTGCTGGATCTGGCGGGGCGGGTTCTTGATGTGGCCATGGACGGCTTGCGGGCCCGGCAACGGCCTGGCGCCGTGACGGCGGACGAAACCGAATACCTTGGCACCCTGCACGAAACCGTCGCCTCCGGCCGCACCCCGGCCGAGGTGTTGTTGGAACGCTACAACGGTGTCTGGGGTAAATCCGTCGATCCCATCTTCACGGAACTGGCCTATTAATCGGATGCCAAGCCCGACCCTGCCGCCGTCGTTCGCGGAAGCGTTCACGGTGCCCTCGACCGAGGGCATGGCGATCAGCGCCTACCGGGTGCTACAGGCGCCAGGGGATGCGCCGGCGTTGGTATTTGCCCATGCCAATAGCTTTAATGCCGGCTGCTACCAGCCGTGGTTGGCACGGTTGAGTGCCCATTTTCAGGTTTTCGCCTACGATGCCCGCGGCCATGGCGCCTCTCCCTCTCCCATGGAGGATATCGGGCGAGACTACGCCATGCTCCGCTTTGCCGAGGATCTGGACGCTGTCGCTGGCTGGGTACGGCAGATGATCGGCCGGGCAACGCCGTTGCATTTCGCGTCCCATTCCCTGGGCGGCCTGGCGGCCATATTGTTGGAGGCGGAACTGGGCCAAGCCCCGTTCGAAAGCCTGACCCTGTTCGAGCCGCCGATCTACCCCCCCGAAGGCCACCCCGAACGGGCCGCGGCGGAGGCCCACGCGCCGAAAATAGTCAGTTGGGCGGCCCGGCGAAGCAATCACTTTCCCGACCGCGCGGCATTGCGGCAAGAGGCCTCGAAAATCGTCACCTACCGCCGTTTCGCCGGCGATATGATGGAGGCCTACCTGGACGCGGCGGTGGAGCCGGCGTCCGATGGCGGCCCCGATGGCGGCCTGGTCCTGCGCTGTCCCGGCGCAATCGAATCGGCGATCTACGACAATTGTCCCGACAGCGGCATTTTCGAGATGTCGGCGAAAGTCGCGACGCGGACCCGCATTTTCGCCACGGATCAGGCGGTGCTGGCGGATCTGCATTCCTGGGCGCCCGGCACCATGGCCTCTATTGCCGCCAACATGCCCCGGGGCGAATGGCGCACCATGCCCGGCTGCCTGCACTTGATGGTCCAGGAAGACCCCGACGCCTGCGCCGCCGCCGTTATTGAGCACGCCTTGCAGGGCTGAACGTTATGAGCCGGCCGGGTTTGCGGGGGAAAACTCCGGGCAAGGGGGCGTTCAAACCGGACTTCGAATTCTGCCACACCGTCATGCCCGCGCAGGCCCGAGTCAGATGTCGAAATGGATTGCCGGGTCAAGCCCGGCAATGACGGCGGGAGCGATTTTTTGGCTGAAATCTGTCAAATTGTCATGCCCGGACTTGATCCGGGCATCCAGGGCCACGAGGTAAATCGCCACGAATTTGACCAACGATTCACGTCATGACGACGACCTAAAATTAATCCGGACAGCAGTGCGCCTTCGCGGGAATTGTCTGTTCGTAAATTGGTATAATTGTGTTCTGGCTTTAG
>JAPYPT010000529.1 GCA_029937535.1 Alphaproteobacteria bacterium | reverse complement strand
GCGTGGGCCGGGGCCTGGGCCGGATCGAGTTCGAGGGCTTCCGCGTCAACATGGGCGAAAGCCGGGAACGCTTCGTGGAATACACCGAGGCGCTGATCCAGGGCCTGGAAACCGGCCATATCGAATATGACGGCAAATTCTACAAGCAACCGAAAATCGGCGTCCGCCCCTTCCCCTTCGCCTCGTTCAAGGGCCGCTTTTATGCCTCCGCCGTGTCGCCCGAATCCTCCCGCATCATGGCGCGGTTGGGCATCGGCATCATGATCATCGCGCAAAAGCCTTGGGACAAGACCTTGGAGGAGCTGGAAAGCTACCGCGAAATCTACCGGGAAATGAACAACGGCGAAGAGGCGCCCCAGCCCCTGATGGTGGTCTTCAACTGCTGTCACGAGGACGAAAGCATCGCCGACGAGATGCACATGAAATACACCCGCCGCTATTCCCGCTCGGCGCTCGACCATTACGAATTCGCCAACGAGGGTCTGGCCGACATTAAGGGTTATGAGTATTACGGCGGCCTGTCGAAAAACATCAACAAGCACGGTATCGACAGCTTCGTGAATTTCCTGGCCGACCTGCAGGTCCGCGGCACCCCCGATCAGGTGTTCGAGCAGATGCGCGATTATCAGGAAATGACCAATGCCGCCGGCTTCATCAACGGCTTCAGCTTCGGCGGCATGCCCCACGAGTTGGCCAAGACCTCCATGACCACCTTCGCCGAAAAAGTCATGCCGCGCCTGAAGGCCCTGGACGTGGGCGCCGCCATCGGCGGCGGCCAACCCCTGACCATCGCGGCGGAATAGTCGGGCATCTGATTAAACGCGGCCCGTGGCAATAGGTCACATTGGGACGTTGCTCGATCAGCATGGATTCCGCCAACCGGGACAGCTACACTTCCCTCTATGGTGGAGGATACGCAACGCAGATTAACGGCGATTGTGGCGGCGGACATCGCCGGATATTCGCGCCTTGTGGGAGCGGATGAGGAAGGCACGTTGGCGGGGCTTCGGGCCCATCGGGACGTGCTGATCGACGGGCTCATTGG
>JAPYPT010000041.1:13447-27784 GCA_029937535.1 Alphaproteobacteria bacterium | reverse complement strand
CTAATGCGCCGCCCACGCGGAGCGGTGCGCTTTTGCGCACAAGCGTGAGCGAAAAAGGCTAGACCGGATTCGATGACAATCGAAAAAAGTCTAGAGCAACCCGCATTCAATTGGATTCAATTGCATGCGGATAAGTTGCTCGATCTTAAAGGTTTTAGCGCATGTCGCGTTCAATTGAACGCGACATGCGCTAGGAGGCCGGCGCCACGGTGGGAACGGTGAGCAGGGCAAACAAGGCTTCCGGATCGTCGGCGCCGCGCAGTTTGGCGCAGACGCTTTCATCGCGCAGCAGGCGGGAGACACGGGCCAGGGCCTTCAGGTGATCGGCGCCGGCCGATTCTGGCGCCAGCAGCAGAAAAATTAAATCGACCGGCTGTTCGTCTATGGCGTCAAAATCGATCGCCTTGGGCAGACGGGCGAAAAGGCCATGCAGCTTTTCCAGCTCCTGCATCTTGCCATGGGGTATGGCGATGCCGCGGCCAATACCCGTGGTGCCCAGTTTTTCCCGCTGCAACAGAACATCGAAGATCACCCGCTCATGCAGACCGGTCAATGAAGCGGCCTGTTGCGAGAGTTCCTGCAAAGCCTGTTTCTTGCTGCTGGCCTTCAGGTTGGCGACAACTCCGTCCGGCACCAACAATTCAACCATTTCCATTCGCACGGCCCCTAATTCGCCCCGGCGTCTTGCGTGCCGGCGTCGCTGTTGCCTGCCGAATCCGCCACCAGATCGACCCAGCCGATATGGCCGTCCGCGCGGCGGTAGACCACGTTCAGATGGCCATTACCGGAATTGCGGAACATCAGTATCGGCTGCTCCGCCAGTTCCAGCTGCATCACCGCCTCGCCCACGCTGCGGCGGTGAATATCGGTGGTATGTTCGGCCACGATAACGGGCTGAAATTCCTCCGGCGCCTCATCCACTTCCGATTCGGATTCGAGGACGTAGTTTTGCGCCACATAATCGTCCGGCACCGGGCGTTCCCGACCATGATGGTCGCGCAATCGGCGCTTGTAGCGGCGCAGGCGTTTTTCCAGGCGTTCGGATGCCTGATCGAAAGCCTGATAGATTTCGCTCGCATCGGCGTGCGCCTGGGCATGAATGCCCTGGCCCACATGCACCGAGCAGTCCACGCGGTAGCCTTGGCCTTCCCGGCTGAACACCACGTGGGCATCCAGGGAGTTGGCAAAGTATTTGGCTACACCGTTTTGTAGGCGTTCATCGACATGGCTACGCAGGGCGTCGCCCACGTCGAGCTGCTTGCCTGAAACAAGGATTTGCATGACGTCTTACTCTAGCTGGTTTTGGGTCAAATTTGTCAACAAATAATGCCAGTTGACATCGCATACTTCATTACGCCGCCAAGGCTATTAACTCGCCCAGGCAGCAAAGAGCCGGGAACATAGGGCCGCCGCCGCAGCCTGTCAACTTGCTATGCAACCAGCCTCTCAGCCGGCCGCGCGGGCCTCCATGCGCCGGGCGCGGCGGCGCTGAACGGACGAGGGTATGCCCAAGGCGTCGCGGTACTTGGCCACGGTCCGCCGGGCAATATCGACGCCGGATGTGCGCAGCATATCCACCAGCTTGTCATCGGAGAGAACCGTGCCGGCGGTCTCGCCCTCGATCAAACCGCGCAGCTGTTCGCGCACCGCCTCGGACGAATGATCATCGCCACCGTCGGCGGCGCTCAGGGCGGAGGTAAAGAAATATTTCAATTCAAAGACGCCACGGGGCGTGGCGACATATTTGTTCGAGGTGACCCGGCTCACCGTGCTTTCATGAATGCCCACCACTTCGGCGATGGCGCGCAGGTTAAGGGGCCGCAAATCCTGAACGCCATTGGCCAAAAAGCCATCCTGCTGACGCACCAGTTCGGATGCTACCGAAAGAATTGTACGGGCCCGTTGATCCAGGGATTTGATCAACCAGTTGGCCGATTGCAGGCATTCGGAGATATAGGCCTTGTCTTCCTTGCGCCGCGCCGCTTCGTTGACCTCGGCATAATATTTGCGGTTGACCAAAAGGCGGGGCAGATTATCGCTGTTCAGCTCCACGCTCCAGCCGCCGTCCGGCTTTTCCAGCACGAAGACGTCGGGCACCACCGGGGCGGCGACGTCATGATCGAAGGCCAGGCCCGGTTTCGGGTTCAACGCCTTGAGCTCGGCGATCATCTCCTCGGCGTCATCATGGCTGACTTCACAAGTCTCGCAAATCAGCGCCACATCCATGGTCGCCAAAAGATGCAGGTTCTCGATCAATGCCTGCATGGCCGGGTCGTAGCGGTTCTTTTCCCGCAGCTGGATGGCCAGGCATTCGCCCAGGCCGCGGGCGAAAACGCCCGGCGGATCGAAGCGCTGCATCTGGTCCAGCACCACGTCGACCAGTTGGCTGTCGCAGCCCAGCCGCTCGGCGATAAATGCGGGCTCTTCCGTCAGATAGCCCGCCTCGTCCAGATGATCCACCAGGTCCTGACCAATCAGCCGCAACACCGGTTCCACAAACAGGATATTCATCTGTTCGAGGACGTGGTCCTTCAAGGTTACTTCATTGCTCAAAACCTGTTCCAAGGTCACCGTCGTCGAATCACCACCCGAAAGTCCCGCGCTGGCGCCCGACCAATCGCCAACTTCGTAACCTTCCGTATTGGCGTCCTTCGCCGCACTGTCCTCGGTGTTCGGTCTATCGGCCACGCTGTCGTTATTGTAGGTCTCGCTGTAATCGGCATCCAATGGGCCTTCGGCGGCGTCCAGGCTGTTGGCGCCGGGCAGGGCCGCGCCGTCCAGTTCCACGGCGGCGGCATCGCCCGCGGTGCCGTCATCGCCAATGCCGTCGCTGGCCGCGACGGCTTCGCCGACGGTATCGACAACCGGGTCGGTGCTCAAATTGCCATCATCAATGCTGGCGACCTCGCTCACACCATCGGCATCGGCCCGCTCAAGGATCGGGTTACGCTCCAGCTCCTGTTCCACATACTGGCTCAGTTCCAGATTGGTCAGCTGCAACAGACGGATTGCCTGCTGCAACTGAGGCGTCATGACCAGCGCTTGGGTCTGACGGATATCCAATCTTGGGCCGATGGCCATTACGCTTGTTCCTAAACCAACTAACTACAGCGAAAAACGTTCGCCGAGATAGACCCGGCGCACGTCGTCATGTCCGACCACCTCCTCCGGCACGCCGGAGGTAAGGACCCGGCCTTCGTGCAGGATGTAGGCGCGGTCGATGATGTCCAGTGTCTCGCGCACGTTATGGTCGGTAATCAATACACCGACACCGCGGTCCTTCAGGTGCGAGACCAAATCACGAATTTCCCCCAAGGCGATGGGATCAATGCCCGCCAGAGGCTCATCCAACAGGATTAAGCTGGGATGGGAGGCCAAGGCTCGGGCAATTTCCACACGGCGGCGCTCTCCGCCGCTCAACGCCAAGGACGGCGTGCGGCGCAAATGACTGATGGAAAACTCAGCCAGCAGATCTTCCAACATGGCTTCCCGCCGTTCCCGATCGCCCTCCACCACTTCCAAGGCGGCGCGGATATTATTTTCGACGTTGAGGCCGCGGAAGATCGAGGCTTCCTGCGGCAGATAGCCGACGCCAAGGCGGGCCCGGCGGTACATGGGCCAGTCGGTGATATCCTGGCCATCCAGGAAGATCGAGCCCGAATCGGGCGCCAACAGCCCCGTGATCATGTAAAAACAAGTGGTCTTCCCGGCCCCGTTCGGACCCAGCAGGCCCACCGCCTCGCCGCGCTGTACAACCAACGTGACATCCCGGACCACCGGCCGTTTGCGAAAGCGCTTGCCGATTTTCTCCGCGCGCAGGCCCTGCCGTTCGGCCACCAGCTTTGGCGGTCCGTCATCGGCCGGGCCCAATTTGCCATGGCCTTCGCCACGCTCTTCGCGCCCGTTTTCGAGGTTGCCGGGTTCTTGGCCTTGCATGTTGGTTCGTTCGTCGCCCGTGGTCATTTTCTTTCCATCCCCTGGCGTATCAGAACAGGGTTACCGATAACTTACTTTTTTGAACACAATATCTTCATCATTGTCTATTTCACCTTGCCGCTTTTCCGCTTTGGCGGCACGAAACGTCCGTGCACGCGCCCGCCGCTGATTTGACTCCGCCCCGTGGCCATGTCCATCACCAGCTTCTTGCCCCGCAGAACGTTCTGGCCCCGGGTCAGGACAACCGCCCCGGTCAGGGTCAAGCGCTTTTCGGCGACTTCATAAATGCCCAGATCGCCCTGGGCCGTTTCCGTTGCCGAAGAGACGAAGACCTGATCAATGGCATCGATCCGAATGATGGTGCTACCGGCGTTGGCGGCATCGCCGCCGGCCTTGCTGGACGCCGGCCGGTACCAAACCCGCAACTGTTCGGCCCGCAGTTTGATGTTGCCTTGAACCGCGATCACGTTGCCCGTGAAAATCGCCAGGTTCTGCTCCTGCTGGATTTCCAGACTATCGGCATTGATATCTATGGGCTGGTCCGTGTCCAACGCGGCCTGGTTCGGGCTCTGGGCCAGCGCCTGGAGTGGCGCCGCACCGATCAAGAGCAGCGCCATGAAAAGCCATGAAAGCGATCTCGGGAGCATTGATTGCAAACAGCGGATCATGATCTAACCCCGGTCCCGCGCCACAACGCGCATGCGGACATTGCCCTTGAAAATCAGGCGTTGGCCAAAATCCTCGACCTCGAGGCTATCGGCACGCAAGGTGCCGAACGGCCCTTGCCCGGCCACCGGCTGGTTCGATACCGCCCGCCCGCTTTTCAAGTCGATGTCCACCGCGCGGGCGTTGAATTCATAGCCCTGGTCGGAGAACAGATTGATGGCGCCGTTGAGGCGCAGGTGCTGGCGCTGCTGATGATAGGTTCCGCTGTCGGCCATGATGGTGAACCAACGGCCGTCCGCCATGGCCATGTCAGCCTGCAATTGCACCAAGGTGATCAGGCGCTGATCGTTTGGATCCTGGGTCGCCCGGTCGGCGGTGACGACAAAGGGCCGGTTGCGGGCATCGGTGCCCAGGTAACGGGGACGCAGCATGGTCAGCTCCGCCGCGCCGCCATCGGAGGTGCTGACATAGGCCAGATGAAAGCCCGTCGCCTGGCGCAATTCGTTGGGCCAGATTACCACGGCCACGATCAGACCCAGGGCCAGTAGAGGCAATAACAACTTCATCATGCCGACGAAGCGGCTGTAGCGGGGCGAGGCCCTGTCCCGCCGGCGGCCGGGATCGAATTGAAAGCGCCGCGCGGTCCCGCCGGCGCTGGCCCCCGAGTTGGTCCCCGCGCCGGTCCCGGCATTTGTTCCCGGGATCCTCCCCGTAGCCATGTCGGCGTCCATCGCGGCCATGTCCTAGGCGATACCGGCGCGAAGGATATCGTGGACATGCAGGATACCCACCGGCTTGCCTGGCGCATGAACCTCTCCGGCCACGAACAGACAGGTTATTTTGTTGGCGTTCATAAAGCCCAGGGCCTCCGCCGCCAAGGCACCCGTGCGAATGGTTTTGGGTCCCGGCGTCATGACATCGCCGACCACCTTGGCCATCAGACCGTCGTCCATGTGGCGGCTCAAATCGCCATCGGTGACAATGCCGATCAGGACGCCGGCGGCATCGACCACGCCGATACAGCCGAAACGTTTTTCGGTCATGGTCAGGATCGCCGCCGACATGGGCGTCTCCACCGTGCAAATCGGCAGCTCCGCCCCCACATGCATCAGGTCTTCCACCTTGATGAATTCCCGGCCCAGACGGCCACCGGGGTGCAGCACCTGGAACTGATCGGCCGAAAACCCGCGCCGCTCCATCAAGGCGACCGCCAGGGCATCACCCAGGCCCAGCATCATCGTGGTTGAGGTGGTCGGCGCCAGGCCCATGGGACAGGCCTCTGCCATAGGAGGCAACACCAGGGCCACGTCAGCCGCGGAGCCAAGGGTGGAGGGCGCCTTGCCGACCATGGCGAGGAGCGGAATACGGCGGAATTTCGCATAGGCGACCAAATCGTTCAGTTCCGCCGTTTCACCGGAATTGGACAAAGTCAGGACGCCGTCATCCCGGCCGATCATGCCCAGATCGCCATGGCTGGCCTCGCCAGGATGAACGTAATGCGCCGGCGTTCCGGTGGAGGCCAGGGTGGCGGCGATTTTGCGGGCGATATGGCCGCTCTTGCCCATGCCGCTGACCACCAGTTTGCCCTTGATCCCAGCCAGTAAATCCACCGCGGCATCGAAATGATCGTCCAGTTGATCGGCCAATAGACCCAAGGCGTCCGCCTCCAGGCGCAGGACCCGCGCCGCCGCCGCACGAATATTATCGCGCCCCTCCGTGGGTAGGTCTTTTCCTATTTCCGCTTTCACCTGATAAGCCTTTGATAACGCTATATTTTGATAGAATCATAGCACAGAGCGGCCGGTTCGCAAGAATTACCATGCGAAAATCATGCCAACTTTCGAATTTTGTTGTTTGATGGCGGTCCTAGGCGCGGTTTTCCATATGAAAAACATGAGGCCCCTGGTCTCTACCCCGTCTTTATTGCGCCATGGCCCGCCGCGCGTCAGGATGGCGTTTACGGCCTGACCAACAGAGTGACCGAAGGCGAATTTCAATGACACCAAGTACCCAAAATGACGCGTGGAACGCGGGCGACAGTTATGAGGCGTTCATGGGCCGCTGGAGCCGAAAAGTCGCGTCGCGGTTTCTCCCTTGGCTCGGCGCCGGGGAGACTCTCGATTGGTTGGAAGTCGGTTGCGGGACCGGCGCGCTGTCGGCCACCATTTTAGCCCGATGCAATCCGCGCAGTCTGATCGGTATCGAACAATCCGCCGGCTTCGTCGCCACGGCGCAACAAAACGTCACTGATGCACGCGCGGCATTCCAGCTCGGCGATGGGCAGGCCCTGCCCTTGGACGATAACAGCCGGGATGTGGTGACTTCGGCGCTGGTTCTGAACTTCATACCGGATATACCAAAAGCCTTGTCCGAAATGCGCAGAGTGGCCCGGCCCGGCGGCGCCGTCGCCTTTTACGTTTGGGACTACCCGGGCGGCGGCCTGGAATTCGTGCGGGCTTTTTGGCGGGCCGCCACCGCCCTCGATCCAAACGCATCCGGCTTCGCGGAAAACACGCGGTTTCAATTCTGTACGCCCCATGGACTGACCGAACTGGCCCAGGCGGCCGGTTTGCAGGCCATCGAATGCACTGCGCTTGAGGTTCCCACGGTATTCGAGGATTTCGAGAACTATTGGCGTCCGTTCACCCTCGGAACCGGCCCCGCGCCGGGCTATTGCGTCAGCCTGGCCGACGATGCCCGCGAAAGGCTGCGGGAAAAACTGCATGGGGATTTGCCGCGCCGTGAAGATGGCGCCATCGCCCTGCGGGCAAAAGCCTGGGCCATCAAGGCCGTTGCCGTCTGAAGCCGAATTTTTGCGGCGCCGCAGACTGAGGCATTAGTGGGAGAAAATATCCGTATCCGGCCAGCCGCTCAGGTCCAATTCCGCCCGGGTGGGCAAAAATTCAAAGCAGGCCTGGGCCAGATGGCCGCGGCCTTCGCGGGCCAGCATATCCTCGAGCACGCCATGCAGGCGGTGCAGGTGCAGCACATCGTTGGCGGCATAGTCCAGTTGCTGCGGGGACAATTCGTCCGCGCCCCAGTCCGAACTTTGCTGTTGCTTCGACAAATCGATGCCAAGAAGTTCCCGGCATAAATCCTTCAGGCCATGACGGTCCGTGTAGGTCCGCACCAGTTTCGAGGCAATCTTGGTGCAATAAATCGGCGTGCAA
The DNA here is from genome assembly GCA_029937535.1 of Alphaproteobacteria bacterium. Classification (GTDB taxonomy): domain Bacteria; phylum Pseudomonadota; class Alphaproteobacteria. The sequence continues at coordinate 20,012 of JAPYPT010000041.1, read as the reverse complement.
TCCAGCCCTAGATAGCGCTTGATCATGGCCACGTCGAAGCGGGCGTAATGAAACAGTTTGGTGACGCCGGGATCGGCCAGCAGGGCGCATAGATTGGGCGCCTGATAAATTCCCTGGGCAAACTGCACCAGATGGCAATCGCCCTGGCCATCCGAGAGCTGGATCAGACACAGCCGGTCGCGGTGCGGGTCCAGACCCATGGTCTCGGAATCAATCGCGACCATGGTCCCGAATGACAGCCCCGTGGGCAGATCGCCCCGATGCAGATGATTGGCCATTTGTTGCCGCCGCCTGTATGCCGCCCCTTTGCAGGGGCCTCTTGTCAAAGGCCCGGCAGATGGCCCAATTTGCCCCATTCCCGATCTTCCCCGGCGTACCGGGCAAATAGAGAAAATGGTGCCCAGGAGAAGACTCGAACTTCCACGGGGTTACCCCCACTAGCACCTGAAGCTAGCGCGTCTGCCAATTCCGCCACCTGGGCCTCAGGGCGGCATCGATACTGCCCAGACCGGGCATTGTCAAGGGACCCTATCGCTGGAATGATGTCGTGGATTGCCCAGCCCCTCCGGCTTGTTCCCCTGGACGTGCCGGCGGGCTGGGCGGCGTTCACGGCGGCGTATGAAATGTGCCGCTGGCGGGCCTATTCGGGTACACCGATCCATCCTTTCACCGCTGTTGTTCGCGCCGGAGAATGCCCTGATCGATCAAAGGCTGTCATTGCCGTGAAGTTTGTTGCTATAAGGCTGCAGTTGGCAAAGACGAAATAGGCGGCGGAATGAGCAAGGTAACAGTCATTGGCGGGGGCGGGTTTTTGGGCCGCTATCTGGTCAGGCGCCTGGCCGAACAGGGCCTTGCGGTGCGCGTCGCGGTGCGCGACCCGGAGGCTGCGGGCTATCTGAAACCCATGGGCGATGTAGGCCAGATACAGCCGATCCAGGCCAATATCCGCAACCAAGCCTCCATCGACCGCGCCGTGGCCGGCGCTGACATGGTGGTCAATCTGGCCGGCGTGATGTTCCCTGGCGGCTCACAAAGTTTCCGGGCCGTGCACATCGATGGCGCCGAAACCGTGGCGCGGGCGGCCGCGGTTGCCGGCGCGGCGCGCATGATCCATGTCTCCGCCCTGGGCGCGGATGCTGACAGCGACAGCAAATATGCCAGCGGCAAGGGCTTGGGTGAAGCTGCCGTGCGGGAGCATTACCCGGACGCCAGCATCATTCGTCCGGCGACAATATTTGGGCCGGAGGACAAATTCTTCAACCTGTTTGCCATGTTGGCGACCCTGTCCCCCGTCATGCCGCTGCTGGGCGGCGGCCACAACCGCATGCAGCCCGTCTATGTGGGCGACGTGGCCCAGGCCATCGCCGCCCTGTTGCGCGAGGGCGCGCCCAGCAGCGGCGTTTATGAACTGGGCGGCCCCCAGGTCCTGAGCATGGCCGAACTGATGGCCATGGTCTGCGAACAAACCGGCCGCAACCGTCTGATGCTGCCCGTGCCCTATGCGCTGGCCAAGGTCCAAGCCTTTTTCCTGCAACTTACGCCCTGGGACATCCTGACCATGGATCAGGTTGAAATGTTGAAGTCCGACAACGTTGCCGACGGCGGTCTGCCGGGGCTGGCCGAACTGGGCGTGACGCCCACCGCACTGAACGCGGTGCTGCCCAAATATTTGCGCCGCTACCGCAAGGCGGGACGCCTGCCGCCCGTGGAGCAGACTTATACCAAGGTGCGGTGATAGGCTGAGCAGACGAAACTTTCTGTCTAGACCGATTTCGCTATTGAATGGCACGATCAAGGCTGCGACGGCAGCCCGGCGCCCCTGTGGAGCCGTGCGCTTGAGCGCACTGGCGTGAACGACAAAAGTCTAGGTTTTTTCGCCCGGTTCCAACTCCAGATCCAGATGGTCCCGCAGGGCCTGGTAATAGTCCGGGTCGGCCAGGGCGCCGAGGGCGATGTAGTCCTCGTCGGCCATTGCCGCGCGGCGGGGGATGGCCTGGGTGCCGAAGCCGACCGCATAACGCAGTTTCGGTTGCGCCGCGGTCAGAGCCTCCTCGATGACTTCGGCCAGCCGTTCGGCGGGCGTCGCATCGGCGATGCCAACACTGTAAAATCGGCCGTTACGGCGCATGGCGGGCTTGTAGGGCGAGGCGCGGTCGTAATGCACCGGGGTGTTGTCGAAGATGGCGGAGGCCGTGACGCCAGGTTCGATGATCGCCACCCGCAGGCCAAACGGCGCGACCTCTTGGGCCAGGGCTTCGGAAAACGCTTCAATGGCGTACTTGGAGGCGCAATAAGCCGCCTGATTGGCCCAGGCGATGCGGCCCAGCACCGAGGATATATTGATGATGGCGCCTTTGCCCCGCTCCCGCATGCCCGGTAAAACGGCCTGGGTTAGTTTTACCGGGCCCCAATAATTGGCCTCGAACAAAGCCCGGTGCTCATCTTCGGGGTAGGTTTCGATGGGCGAGGAAGAAGACAGCCCCGCGTTGTTGATCAAGACATCGATGCCGCCCTCCAAGCCAATGATCCGCGCCACGCACTCATGCATGGATTGGTTGTCGGCGACATCCAGGGTTTCGATGACCAGGGGCAGATTTTCCGCCGCCGCGCTGGCCCGCAAAACCTCCCCCTTCGCGGTATTGCGCATGCTGGCATAGACCTTATAGCCGCGCCGGGCCAAATGCAGGGCCGTGGCCTGGCCGATGCCCGTGCTGGTCCCCGTGATTAGGCAAGTTTCCATCTCATCCGTCCCCTTTTGTCAGGCATTTTCAATGCAATCTGAACCGCCCGCTCCCCCTCCCGGCCACCCATCGATCATAATCCCAAATCACCGTGGGGGTGGCCGGGAGGGGGAGCGGGCGGCTCGGCGTATCAACGTTAGTTGAAAACGCACTAGCCATAGATCCAATATAGCAACCCCGCGCCCAACAGCAGGCGGTAGATCACGAACGGGGTGTAGGAGGCATGCCGCAGCCAGCGCATCATCAAGGTCACCGCCAACAGGGCCGTGATAAAGGCCAGGGCGGCGGCGATCAGGGCGTCCAGCCCCAGGGCCAATTGACCGCGCTGGACAACCTGCAGGCCCAGATAAAGGCCGGCCGCCAGAATAATGGGCATGGACAACAGCAATGATATGCGCGCCGCGTCCTCGCGCTCATAACCAAGGCCGCGCGCCGCCGTGATGGTAATGCCCGAGCGCGAGGTGCCGGGGATCAGGGCCAGGACCTGGGCCAGACCGATCAACAGAATGCCGCCATGGCCCAACTGCCCGATCCGCTTGACCCGCGGGCACATCCCATCCACGGCCCATAACAGGACACCGAACAACACCGTGGTCCAGGCGATGATCACGGGCGAACGCAACAATTCCAAATAGCCCTGGCTGGCCAGCACGTAACCAGCCCCCAGCGCCGGCACGGTGCCGAGGCTGATCAACGTCAACAGCCGCCCGCCGGGCGTGAAGCGGCCCCGCAGCAGGTCCAACAGACCGAAAAACATGACGCCCACGTCCTGGCGAAAATACAGCATCACCGCGCCCAGAGTGCCCAGATGCACGGCGATATCGATGGTCGGGCCCTGGTCCGGCCAGTCACCCGCCAGGGGGACCAGAATCAAATGCGCCGAAGATGAAATAGGCAAAAATTCCGTCAGGCCCTGGACCACGGCAACAACGATCAAATGCAGCAAACTCACATCAAGACTCCGGCCCGGCCCCAATGTGGAGCGGCTGATTCGCAATTTTCTCACAGTGCCATATTGGCCGGATTAATACACCAAAACCGGATAGCGCCAAAGGCCCGCCGGGCCTACAAAGGGATATGAATACTCAGATTAGCAAACGCCTGCGCGCCCTCGACTGGAACCGGATCGCCGGGCAGATTGAAACCACCGGCTTTGCGCGCAGCGGGCCGCTGCTAGGCGGCGATGAATGCGCCGGTCTCATTGCCTTGTATGATCACGATGAGCGGTTCCGCGGCACCATCGATATGGCGCGTTATCGCTTTGGCGAGGGCCAGTACCGGTATTTCGACAATCCCCTGCCGGCCCTGGTGGCCGAATTGCGCCGGGAGCTTTACCGCCACCTCGCCCCCATCGCCAATGACATGGCCGCCCGGTTGCCGGGCGGGGATAGCTATCCAAGTGATTTGGAGACCTATCAGCGAAATTGCCACGCCGCGGGCCAAACCAAACCAACGCCGCTGTTGCTGCGCTATGAGGCGGGCGGTTACAACCGCTTGCACCAGGACCTTTACGGCGCCCTGCATTTCCCCCTGCAGGCGGTGTTTCTGTTGAGCCGGCCGGGCCGGGATTTCACGGGCGGTGAATTCATGCTGCTGGAGAACCAGCCCCGCGCCCAATCCATCGGCCACGTGATCACGCCGGAGCAGGGCGAGATGGTCATCATTCCGGTACGGGAACGGCCTGTTCAAGGCAAACGCGGCTATTTCCGCGCGCCCATGCGCCACGGCGTCAGCCGCCTGCACGGGGGTCTGCGCCATACCCTTGGCGTGATTTTTCATGATGCGGAATAGGCTGGAGCGGCGATTTCATATACCTTTCATGAGACCATGACACCACCAAGCCAACCGGCCAAACAACCGACCGTGACCTCGCAATCGGGCCAGCGCACGTTCGCCTGTTTTCCCGCCGCCGTCCTGACCATCGTGCTCAATGACGCCGGTCAGGTGTTGTTGCTGTCCCATCCCGACCGCCCCGGCAAATGGGAAGTGGTCAACGGCGCCCTGGAAGCCGGGGAAACCGTGTGGCAGGGGGCCCTGCGGGAATGCCGGGAGGAGCTGGGCGAGGCGGTAAAAATACGCCCCATCACGCTCCTTCATGCCCTGACCGTGTCCTATGACGACGCCGTGCCGGAAATGCTCTCCCTGGTGTTCGTCGCCGCCTACGAAGGCGGTGAGATATATCCGGGTGACGATATGGCGGGCAGCGCTCATCAATGGGCCGCCATCGCCGAGGTGGCGGCGGGCAAAATCGAGGTCATCGTGCCCCGCGGCCAGCCCTGGCTGTTCCGCCGCGCCCTGGAGGTCCATAAGCTGTGGAAGGATGACCCGGTGGCGCTGGAGATCGCATTGTCGATGCGCCCTAAGTAGGTGGCCCCTTCACAAGCCCCGGCCAATGAGCGACAGTGTCGGCCAACGTGCCAAAGGCCAAAGAAAGGAACCGCAAATGGCTGAGCCGATTATCTTGGAAGTTTTCACCGATTACGTTTGACCGTGGTGTTATCTCAGTACCGGGCGTATTGAAAAACTAAAACGGAAATTCAATATCGAGGCGAAATGGGTGCATTTCCCCCTGCATCCCGATACCCCACAGGACGGCCAGAGCCTGGAAGCGCTGTTCGCGGGCCGGGACGTGGACATGGACGCCATGTACCAACGCATGAAGGGGCTGATGGACGCCGAGGGGCTGCCCTATGGCCAGCGCAGCCATACCTACAACAGCCGCTTGTCCCAAGAGCTGGGCAAATGGGCCGATACCCAGCCGGGCGGCGAAGCCATTCATGATGCGCTCTACCGGGCGTATTTCGTGGACGCGGTGAACGTCGGTGATATCGAGACCTTGCTGAAGATTGCCGGCGCCGTCGGCCTGGATGTGGAGGCGGCCCGCGAGGTACTGGAAAGCCGCAGCTTCTCCGATGCGGTGGATGCGGATTGGGATTTGTCGCGGCGCTACGGCGTCACCGGCGTGCCCACCTTCGTCGCCGGCGGCCAGGGCGTGGTTGGCGCCCAGCCATACGAAACCCTGGAAAAATTGCTGGAAGAAGCCGGCGCGGAGCTCAGAAATTAGTGGATCGATTCGTCTTTGGTCGGCGCCGCGGGGGCCGTCGTCTGGGCGTCGGCGGCGACCCATAGGCCGGTTTCCGTGAAATCCGGCTCGGCCAGGCGGATCATGGTTTCGGCTATATGTTCGGGCGGCGGTAGCTGACTTGGGTCTTCGCCGGGGAAGGCGGCGGCCCGCATGTCCGTGCGCGTCGGGCCGGGATTGACCACATTGACGCGCAGGTTGGTCTTTTGCGTTTCCTTGGCATAGGCCATGGCGATGGCCTCCAGAGCCGCCTTGGTCGAGGCATAAAGTGCCCAATAGGGCGGCAGGGAACGGGCCGCGCCCGAGGTGACAAACAACGCCCGCCCCGCATCCGAGCGGCGCAAAAGGCTGTCCATGGAGCGGATCAGACGGTAGTTGGCGGTGACGTTCAGATCATAGGCCCGTTGCCAGACCTCGGGCCGGATATGGCCGACCGGCGACAGATCGCCCAGAATGGCGGCGTTGCCGACCAGGATATCCAGCTTGCCCCAACGTTCGAAGATCTGCCGGCCCAGATCGTCAATGGCGCCGAAATCCGTCAGATCCATCGCTACCAGCGTCGCGCTGCCGCCCTGTTCCTTGATCCGGTCGTCAAGTTCCTCCAGCGCGCCGGCGGTGCGGGCGACCCCGATGACGTGGGCGCCCTCGGCCGCGTAGGCCTTGGCGATGGCCGCCCCAATACCCCGCGAGGCACCGGTGATCAGGGCCAATCGGTCCCTGAGGCGTTCAGTGTGTCGTTCAG
>JAPYPT010000041.1:0-13347 GCA_029937535.1 Alphaproteobacteria bacterium | reverse complement strand
GAGGCACCGGTGATCAGGGCCAATCGGTCCCTGAGGCGTTCAGTGTGTCGTTCAGCCATGGCCGCGCTCTCAACTATGTTCCGCCAGCAGGGACAATTGCGCCGAGGGCCGCCCCTGGGCCTGATCGACCAGGGCTACCGGGTACTCGCCCGAGAAGCAGGCATCGCAATATTGCGGTGCGCCGATATCCCGGTCCAGGCCGCAGACCGCCTGATACAGGCCGTTGATGGAGATAAAGGCCAGGCTGTCGACGCTGATTTGCTGCGCCATGGCGGCGAGGTCCCAATTGGCGGCGAACAGCTCGTCCTTATTTGGCGTATCGATGCCATAGAAGCAGGGATTGGCCGTGGGCGGCGAGGCGATGCGCATGTGAACTTCCGCCGCGCCCGCCTCGCGGACCATCTGCACGATCTTCTTGGAGGTGGTGCCGCGGACGATCGAATCGTCAACCAGCACCACGCGCCGGCCCTCGATCTCGGCCCGGTTGGCGTTGTGCTTCAGCTTAACGCCGAAATTGCGGATATTTTGCGACGGCTCGATGAAGGTCCGGCCCACATAATGATTGCGGATGATGCCCAATTCGAAGGGCACGCCGGCTTCCTCGGCATAACCGATGGCGGCGGGCGTGCCCGAATCAGGTACCGGGATCACCACATCAACCTCGACCCCGCTTTCCCGTGCCAGATAGGCGCCAATGGCCTTGCGGACGGCATAGATGGAGCGGCCGTTGGTGATACTATCGGGCCGGGAAAAATACACATACTCGAATATGCAGGGACGGGAGGCCGCGGGCGCGAACGGCTTGATGCTTTCAATGGCGTCAATGCCATCGTGGTTGCAGACGACAATCTCGCCCGGCTCGACCTCGCGCACGAATTTGGCGCCAATGATATCCAGGGCGCAGGTCTCCGAGGCTAGGATCGGCGCGCCGTCCAGTTCGCCCAGGATCAACGGCCGCACGCCCATGGGGTCGCGCACGCCGATCAGCCGGTCCTCGGTCATGGCGACCAGAGAGTAGGCGCCAACGACGGAGCGTAAGGCATCGACCATGCGGTCGAGGAGACCGTGATACGACGACGTGGCGATCAGATGAATGATCACTTCGGAATCCATGGTGGACTGAAAAATGCAGCCCCGTTGGACCAATTGGCTGCGCAAGGTCGCGGCATTGGTCAGGTTGCCATTGTGGCCGATGGCGAAACCGCCGGTTTGCAGTTCGGCGAACAACGGCTGGACGTTGCGCAATATGGTCTCGCCCGTGGTGGCATAGCGGTTGTGGCCCAGCGCCGCGTCACCGGGCAGGCTGCCGATCACCCTCTCGGAGTTGAAATTGTCGCCCACATGGCCAAGGCTGCGGTGCGAATAGAACTGCCCCTCCTTGTGGCTCACGATGCCCGCCGCCTCTTGCCCCCGGTGCTGCAGGGCATGCAGTCCGAGCACCGTGTTGGCGGCGGCATCAGCGCTGCCGATGATGCCGAAGACGCCGCATTCCTCGTGAAACTTGTCACTATCGGCGGCATCAATCATGTAAGGGTGAGTGGTCAGATCCAAACTGGAACCCCGATGATTTGGCAACTTCGTCGCCCGGCGGTTTGCGGGGCGGCTTGGGGGGCGGTTTGCGGGGTGGTCTGGGGAGCGCTGTTTCAATTGTCCGTCCGGTTCTGAATAAGGCGGTTCATGTCTTCGCGCGAGCCAGATGTATAGCCGCTTTCGCCGCGCTTGTCAGTGCCTGGGATCAGGGCTTTCAACTGTTCGGCGGATCGGCCGGCCTTGATCACCTTGTCCAGGGTGGTATCCAGGTTGCCGGCGCCGTCCCGGCCCAAGTCACCGATACCTTCCAGACCTTCGCGGATGTCCTCCGGCGCCAGGCGGGCGACGACGCCGGCGCTGTATTCAACGGCCGGCATGGCGCGGGCATCGCGTAGCCATTCGGGCTGCTCGGATGCGGGCAGGAATTGGACCAGAACAAGATAGGCCAGGGCGATCACGAAAACCCCTCTGGCCAGGCCAAAGAGAAAACCGAGGGAGCGGTCCAGAATGCCGATTTCGCTGCCCCGTACCCGGCGCGATATGGCCGAGGAGAGCAGCGAGGCCAATGTCAGCACGACGACGAATATGATCGCCGATGCGGCCCCGCCGGCGATCAGGGGCTGATCAACGTAGCGCTGGATAATCGGTTGCAGCAGTGGAAACCAGGTCATGGCGGCGAAGGCGGCGACCAGCCAGCCGGCGATTGACAGAACTTCCTTGACGAAACCGCGGCTGAGCGCCAACAGACCGGAGATCAACAACAAGGCCAGGATCGCCAGATCCGCCATGTTTATGGGAAATTCACTCAACATCGGCGTTCTATACGGCTTTCACCCCGTCGTTGGCAAACAGTTCCACCAGTTCCGGCAAACGGGCGATTTCAGTGACCGCCAGAGTGCTTTTCCGGCCCTTGAGGACGGGCGGGGTCAGAGCCTTGGTAAAGCCCAATTTGGCGGCCTCCTTCAGGCGCAATTCAGCCTGGGCCACCCGGCGCACCTCGCCCGACAGACTGATCTCGCCGAACAGCACCGCCTGTTGCGGGACCGGCACTTCCATCATCGAAGAAACGAGCGCGGCGGCCACCGCCAGGTCGGCGGCCGGTTCGCCAATGCGCAGGCCGCCGGCGACATTGAGATAAACATCGTGCCCCGCCAGGCCGAGGCCGCAGCGGGCATCAAGAACGGCCAGCACCATGGCCAGGCGGTTGCCGTCCCAGCCCACCACCGTGCGCCGGGGTGATCCGGGCGGCGAGGGGGCGACCAGGGCCTGAATTTCCACCAGCACGGGGCGGCTGCCCTCCAGCCCGGCAAAAACAGCGCTGCCCGTGATATCGGCCGCGCCCCCCCGGTTGGCCAGGAACAGGGCGGAGGGGTTGGTCACCTCCATCAACCCGGCCTCGCTCATTTCGAACACGCCGATTTCGTCCGTCGGACCAAAGCGGTTTTTCACCGCGCGCAAAATGCGGAACTGGTGGCCCCGCTCGCCCTCGAAATAAAGCACGCAGTCGACCATATGCTCCAGCACCCGGGGGCCGGCGATCTGGCCGTCCTTGGTCACATGGCCCACCAGCAATAGGCAAATGTCCCGGCGCTTGGCCGCGCGGATCAGTTCCTGGGCCGAGGCGCGGACCTGGCTGACCGTGCCCGGCGCCGATTCGACGCTATCCACATACATGGTCTGGATGGAATCAATGACCATCACGTGGGGGGCGTCCGCCCCCTCCATGGTGGCGACAATGTCACGGACGGAAGTGGCGGCGGCCAGATCCAGGGGCGCGTCTTCCAAACCAAGGCGCCGGGCCCGCATGCGGATCTGCGCCGGCGCCTCCTCGCCCGAGATATAGGCACAGCGGACGCCTTGCTTGGCCAGGCGGGCGACGACCTGCAGGACGATGGTGGATTTGCCGATGCCGGGATCGCCGCCGATCAGAATGGCGGAACCGGGCACCAGGCCGCCGCCGCAGACCCGGTCGAACTCGCCCAGGCCCGAGGCCGTGCGCGGGCCCTCCATCTCGCCATGCTGGTCCAGTTTCCGGAATTCGAGGACCCGGCCCCGTGGATGGCCGCTGCCCGTGCCCAGGCCTTTTGGCGGCGCCTCGCGGACCGCTTCCTCCGAGATGGTGTTCCATTCACCGCAGGCCCCGCAACGGCCGGACCATTTGCCATGCACCGCGCCGCAGCTTTGACAGACGTATTGTTCGGCCGCCTTGGCCACGGTCAGCTCACCTCGAGGGCAAAGGGGCCCTCTTCCCGGCCATGAATGAATTGATCGACGAATTCGTTGTCGCAATGGTCGATCTGATCGACCCCGCCAGCCCAGATGATCCGGCCGTCATATAACATGGCGACCCGGTCGGCGATGGTGCGGGCCGACGACATGTCGTGGCTGATGGTCAGGGTGGTGGCGCCCAGATCCTGGACGCATTCCGTGATCAGATTGTTAATGATATCGCCCATGATCGGGTCCAGACCCGTGGTCGGTTCATCAAAGAAGATGATGTCGGGTTCCGTGGCGATGGCCCGGGCCAGGCCGACCCGTTTGCGCATGCCGCCCGATAGACCCGCCGGATCCGCCTCCGCCATATCCGCGTCCATGCCGACCTTGGATAGTTTGTCGATGGCGATGGCGCGGGCTTCCTCCCGTCCCATGCCGGCGCCTTCGATCAGGCCGAAGGCGACGTTTTCCCAGACCGTGAGACTGTCGAACAAGGCGGCGGACTGGAACAGCATGCCGAATTTCTTCAACACCCGTTCCCGGTCCGCCCCACGCAGATCAATCGTATCTTCGCCGTCGATGCGGATCTGGCCTTGCTCCGGATGCAGCAGGCCGAGGACGCATTTCAACATCACCGACTTGCCGGTGCCCGAACCGCCGATCACCACCACCGATTCGCCCCTGGCCAAGGACAGGTTCAAACCGTTCAGCACCACTTTCGGGCCAAACGATTTATGCACGTCGATAAGCTCCAGGCGCGGTGTCTCGGTCATTGGGCGAAGAATGCTTCAGTGACGAGATAGTTGGAAATCAGGATCAGCACCAACGAGGAGACCACCGCATCCGTGGTCGCCTTGCCCACGCCCTGGGCCCCGCCCTTGGAGTTGAAACCATGATAGCAGCCCATCAGGGCGATCAGAAAGCCGAACACCGCCGCCTTCACCAGGCCCGAGGTGACGTCCATCACCTCCATGAAATCATAGGTATTTTTCAAATAGACGGCGGAGTTGAAGCCCAGGCGATGAATGCCCACCAGATAGCCGCCCATGACGCCGATGATATCGGCGACGAACACCAGCAGCGGCGTGGTGAGGGTAGCGGCGACCAGACGCGGCACGACGAGATAGCGGAACGGATTGGTCTGTAGCGTAATCAGCGCATCGAGCTGTTCGGTCACCTTCATGGTGCCCAGCTCGGCCGCGATGGCGGCGCCCACCCGGCCCCCCAGCATCAAGCCCGCCAACACCGGTCCCAATTCCCGCGTCAGGCCGACGACGACGATATTGGGCACCGCGCTTTCCGCGCCGAAGCGGGCGGAACCAAGATAGATCTGCAAGGCCAGAACAGCGCCCGTGAACAACGCGGTCATGCCCACCACGGGCAGGGAATAATAACCGATGGTCATCATCTGTTGCAGGCACAGGCGCCAATAAAACGGCGCCGTCACGGTGGCGGACAAGGATTTACCGGTGAATATGGAGAGCCGGCCAATGGTGGCCAGGAAGCTCAGGAATACCCGCCCGACAACCGCCAAGGGATTAGTCATGGCCCTGGTCCTCTTCCGCGCCATCCAGATAGCGGCGATGATAACGCCCGCCCAGGGCGGTCAGTATTTCGTAGCCAATGGTGCCGGCGTTGGCGGCGACATCATCCAGGCTGGGCCCGGCGCCGCCAATCAGATCCACAAGGGCGCCGGGATGGATCGCCTCGCGAGGCGCCGCCGTGACATCCAGAGTGATCAAATCCATGGAAACGCGCCCTACGATTGGTACTGAAATCCCGGCAATATTCGCCACTCCCTGCCCGGACAAGGCGCGCAGATAGCCATCGGCATAACCGACGGGAACCGTGGCGATGCGCCGCGGCCCCGCGGCCCGATAGGTGGCACCGTAGCCAACGCTCTCTGGGGTGTCAATTTCACGCACCTGGATGATCCGGCCCCGCAGGCGGACCACCTCTGCCATGGGGTTGGCCCTGTCCGGCGTCGGGTTGCCGCCATAGAGGGCGATGCCGGGCCGCACCAGATCGAAATGATAGGCCGGCCCCAGAAATATGCCGGAAGAATTGGCCAGGGAGCCGCGCGCGGGCGGCAGGGCGGCGAGGTGGCTTTCGAACGATTGCCGCTGCGCCCGGTTCAGGGCGTGGCCCGGTTGATCGGCGCAGGCCAGATGGCTGATAATAAATTGCAGATCCAGACCGGCCAGTCGTTCCGTGCCCCGGCGCGGGCCGGCGGCCAGCTCCCCCGCCTCGTTGGCCGTCAAGCCCAGGCGCGCCATGCCCGTATCTATATGCAAGGCCGCCGCCAGGGATTTATCCCCGGCCGCCCGTCGCCATTGTTCAAGCTGCTGGGGTGAATTCAGCACGGGGGTTAGGTCGTGAGCCAGGAAATCGCTGTCCGTTTCCGGCAAGGGCCCGTTCAGAACATAGACGCTGGGTCCGGGGCCAAGGGCGCGGCGCAGCGCGATGCCTTCCGCCAGATGCGCGACAAAAAACGTGCGGCAGCCCATCGCCGCCAGTTTCGGGCCGACCCGCGCCGCGCCCAGTCCATAGGCATCGGCCTTGACCACGGCGGCGCATTCGGCGGGTGCGCTGCGTTGTCTCAAGTTTTCGTAGTTGGCGCCAAGAGCGCCCAGATCGATCTCCAGGATCGCGCCGGCCTGTTCAAGGGCAGGGCTAGTGGTTGGCATCGGGATAACGGCCCGCCGCTTCGAGATTGGAAAACTTGGTGAACTCCCGCTCGAACTGCAGGCGCACGGTGCCCGTGGGGCCATGGCGCTGCTTGCCGATAATCACCTCGGCAATGCCATGAATTTGGTCGGCTCTCTCCAGCCATTTGGCATGATCCGGCGTGTCGGGTTCGGGCTGTTTCCACTCGTGATAATATTCTTCCCGATAGACGAACATCACCACGTCCGCATCCTGCTCGATCGATCCGGATTCCCGAAGGTCCGATAATAGCGGGCGCTTGTCTTCCCGTGATTCCACTTGCCGGGACAGCTGGCTGAGGGCCAGGACGGGAACATTCAGTTCCTTGGCCAGCGCCTTCAGGCCCTGGGTAATCTCGGAGATTTCCTGTACCCGGTTTTCCGCCCCCCGGCCCGTGCCGCGCAGCAATTGCAGATAGTCGACCACGACGAGGCCAAGGTCATGCTGCCGCATCAGCCGCCGGGCCCGGGTGCGCAAGGCGGATATGGTCAGCGCCGGGGTGTCGTCAATATACAGCGGCGCGCTTTCTATGGCCTGGCTGGCCGAGACCATGCGGGAAAATTCATCCGATGTAATGTCGCCCCGGCGGATTTTTTCGGAATTGATCCGCGATTGTTCCGCCAGCAGACGGGTGGCCAACTGCTCGGCCGACATTTCCAGGCTGAAGAACGCCGTGACGGCGCCGTCAATCACCTTTTCCGTGCCGTCTTCCATGCGCTGGCGCTTGATGGTCTGGGCGGCGTGAAAGGCGATATTGGCGGCCAGGGAGGATTTGCCCATGGCCGGCCGGCCGGCCAGAATAACTAGATCGGAGGGATGCAGGCCGCCGAGCTTTTGGTCCAGATCGACCAGGCCGGAGGAGACCCCCATCATCTGGCCTTCACGGTTGTAGGCGGCCTCGGCCATGTTGATGGCGGAGGTGAGGACACGATCGAAATTCTGCAGCCCCTGGTCCGTTTGGCCATGTTCCGCCAATTCGAACAGGTTTTGTTCCGCCACCTCAATCTGCTCGCCGGCTTCGACCTCCACATCCGCCTCATAGGCCTGGTTGACCATGGCCTCGCCAATCTCGATCAGCCCCCGGCGCAGGGCCAGATCAAAGATTGTCCGGCCGTAATGCTGGGCATTGATGACGGTGACGGCGGCGCCCGCCAACCGCGCCAGGTATTGCGCGCCGCCCACCTCGGCCAGGGCTTCGTCCTGATCGAAATAGTATTTCAGGGTAACGGGGTTGGCGATCTGGCCCCGTTCGATCAGCCTCAGGGCGGCGGAATATATACGCTGGTGGCCCGGTTCGTAAAAATGCTCCGACTGCAGAAAATCCGTGACCCGTGACGCGGCATCATTGTTGACCAGGATCGCGCCCAACAGGGCCTGCTCGGCCTCCAGATTACCGGGCGGCGTGCGATAGCCGGCATCGGCGCCCTGATCGTCGGTCTGGGGGTCGCCGAAGGTTGCCAGGATGGGGCTGTTTGTACTGTCTGTGTTCATATGTCGGGCAACCTATCACGACCCGCACGCCGCTTTCCCACACAGCCTTTCCCCAGGCCCAAAAAGCTGTGGGCAACAAAATCAAGTATCCCCTGAAAGATGGGGATAACTGCCTCTATGTCTTGAAATTACACGACAATTAGCCGTGCGCGCGGCGCGCTGAAAAGAGCTAAAAATTTATCTCATTTTCGGTCCGCCGGTGGGTTTACCCATCAAGCCGGCCCCGAATCGGAATTGGCGCCCAACGACTCGACTGAAATCAATCCATCAGGCGGCCAGGGTTTTGTCGATTTCATCGACCAGGTCGCGCAGATGAAACGGTTTCGAGAGAACCTTCGCATTTGATTGCGAGGACTGTCTGTTGCGCAAGGCAACGGCGGCGAAACCGGTAATGAACATGATACGGATGGCCGGATCGACGGCGACGGCGCGACGCGCCAGCTCGATACCATCCGTCTCCGGCATGACAATATCCGCCAACAGCAGATCGAAACGGCCTTCCGCCAAAACCGGCAGAGCCTCGTCGCCCTGACTTACGGAAAAAACGTCATGACCCGCCCGTTCCAGGGCGCGGCCCAGAAAGTGCCGCATGGAATCATCATCTTCCGCCAAAAGGATTTTCGCCATTGCTTCCCTCGAAAACCATTTAACACCCCAACATGGGTGATCCGGCCCTTCTCTTCATGATCTACTGGCCCGCCAGCACACCAGTAAGAGCACAAGATAATCGGACATGCCTAGCAAAGTGTAAACATATCCTAGCAAAGTCTAAAGAACCACGCTCCTTCCCCGCGATATTTAGCCCTACCTCCCACGTTGCCCCTATGGAATTGCGGCGCGCCCATGTTAGCATCCGGATTGAGGACGTGAATGCGGGGGCAATGGGTAATGAGGGAAATGCATGAAACGGAGGCAGCACCCGCGCCCTACGATGTGGATTCGCCGTCCCGGCGCGAGGCTGCCGTGGTCTTCGCCTCGCCCCATAGTGGACAGCATTATCCCGACGATTTGATGGCCGCCACCAGCCTGTCCAAATTGTCGTTGCGCCGTTCCGCGGACAATTTTGTCGATGCGCTGTTTGCCGCCGCGCCCAAACATGGCGCGCCGCTGTTGCGCGCCACCTATGCCCGCGCCTATCTCGATTTGAACCGGGAGCCGTGGGAGCTTGACCCCCAGATGTTTGCCGAGGATTTGCCCGATCACGTCAATGCCACATCATTGCGGGTGGCGGGCGGCTTGGGCACGATTCCGCGCCTGGCCGCCGACGGCAGCGAAATTTACCGCGGCCATTTGGATTTGGCCGAGGTGCGCCAACGCCTGAACCGGGTTTATTTTCCCTACCACCATTGTCTCGCCCGGATGCTGGAAGAGACCCAATTGACCTTCGGCCATTGCCTGTTGATCGATTGTCATTCCATGCCCTCCATGGCAGGCGCGGCTGGCGCGGCCGGCCTGGCGCACGGGCGTGGCGGCCATGGTGGTGGCGATCAACGCGCCGATATTGTTCTGGGCGACCGGTTTGGAACCGCCTGCGCCCCGGAACTGATCGATTGCGCCCATCGCACATTATCGGGCCTGGGTTTTCGCGTGCAACGCAACAACCCCTATGCGGGCGGCTTCACGACCTATCATTACGGCCGCCCCGGCGCTGGTGTTCATGCCCTGCAGATCGAAATTAACCGCCGCCTGTACATGGACGAAGACCAGGTCCAACCCCTGCCCGAAATGGCCCGCGTCCAGGATGCCATGACCGCCCTGATTGCCGCCCTGTGCCGCCTGCCGGCGGCCTATTTCAGCACCCGGGAAGCGGCGGAATAACTCTGAATATCGCTAGTTGGCACGGTTCTTGCTGCTCTTAGTCTGGAGAGACATGAGAGATGCGGGAAGTAGAATGATCAACAAACGAAATATTGGCGCGGTGGTTGTGTTTGTTTTGGCTTGTGGCGGGCTCTTCCAAAGCCTGCCGGCACAGGCGCGGGGCAAGCTGAAAATGGCGGAATTCAGGCAAATATCGCTATTGAGTGAGGCTTACGCACGGCAGGATTGCCGGCGCTTGATCGGCGCCGCCGAGCGCCGGTACCGCATTCCGGCACAGTTGCTTTCGGCCATTGCCTTGACCGAATCCGGCCGCTGGATGGCCGACAGGGGGGCAATAGTTGCCTGGCCCTGGACCGTTTATGCCGAGGGCGAGGGCCATTTTTTCAAAAACCGGGCGGCGGCGGAGGCCGCGGTGCGGGCTTTATCGAAGCGGGGCGTGCGCAATATCGATGTGGGCTGCATGCAGGTTAACCTGCAATATCACGGCGATGCCTTCGACAGCCCGGACGACGCCCTCTCGCCGGCGGGCAATATCGACTATGCCGCCCGGCTGCTACGGCGGTTATACATTCAGCACCGGTCTTGGTTGCAGGCCGTGGCCTATTACCATTCGGCGACCAAAAGCGTGAATATTCACTATCGCCGAAAGGTCATACGCATTTGGCACAAGGAACGCCGTTGGGCCATCAACGAGCGGCGGCGGCTGGTTCAGGCCGCCTATGACAGCCGGCGGGCCGCCCGCCCCTATCGCAAGGCCCGCAATTCGGTCCGAATTAAGTAATCTCGTCGATCTGTTCGATCGTCAGGGTACCGGGCACCACCGTAATGGGTACCCGCAAATCACCCGAATTGGGGCCGGCCAGGGCCGTGACAAGCGGACCGGGGCCGTCTTTTTCGGCCGAGGCGCCCAGCACCAGCAGGCGGATTTCCGGTTCGTCATCCAGCAGGGTGATGACCTGTTCCTGCTTGCGGCCTTCGCGAATGGCGAATTCAGGCATGATTCCGGACCATTGGCTGACCTCGTCAGCCAGGGTGTGCAGCACTTCCTCGGCCGCTTCCCGGGCCTCTTCGCGCATGAGGTTTTCCACCGCCACCCAATGTTGAAAGTCGGCCGGCTCGATCACATACAGCAAGACAACGCCGCCCCCCGTCCGCGCCGCCCGGCGAAAGGCAAAGCGCAAGGCCAACCGGCATTCCGGGGAATCATCGACCACGCACAGAAATTTCCGGCGCGTCAGGGTACCCTGTTCCAGCATATCCATAGTTCCGCCCTCATTCTTGATAATATGGTGCCAGCCCTGGCGCGTCAGGGCAACCCATATGAGGCCGGGCTATTTCAACAGAATATTGGTGATCTCGCGAATTTTGGTGCGGGCGCGCAGCAGATAAAATCCCTGGGCGGCCAAATGGCTGGGCACGGCCTGGGAATCGGGCTGGCCGTTGGCCACCACCATGGGCGACAATTCCGCCGCATGTTTCAGGCTCTCCAGCATCTTGGCCCAGGCATTGGTCAATTCCCGGTCGCTCAAGACATTGGCATAGTCCAGCCCCAGCTCCCGGATAATCAGGTAGTAGGCATAGCTTTGTCCCTTAACGCCGTAAAACACATCGTCGGCAAGGGTATCGAACAGCTCGCCCGCATGTTCGGCGATATGGCGGTCCAGGGTGGCGGATGATGCCCCCATGTCCAGGGCGAAGCGATCCAGGGTGGCCAGCAGATTGTCGGCGCGGCGCTCGAACACCGCCTCGCCATTCGCCAGGCGCTGGTTGTAGGCCCGCAGCGAACGGGCCGCCTTGCGGTAGCGGGCTTCCGACGTGGTGGTCGGGGCCAGCGAGGTGGACAGATCGAAGACCCAGACGTTGCCGGCATATTGTAATTGCCCGGCCGCTTCCTGCAGGTCCTTGTCGGTTTGCGAGGTGCCCCGGGTGCGGCCGATCTGATCCGTCAATTCAAAGGCAAAGCGGGCCAGGGCGGAAATAATGCCTTGTTGAAAATTCGGCATGTTATCCAGGGCGGCGGGGGGCAGGAAAAACGGATCGTTGGCGACCCAGCGGTTCTCCTGCACTTCCCTTTGGATCAGGCTGGCGGCCATGGCGACGGCGCGGCTGCCACCCTCGGAGATCTGTGCGGCGGGTATCTGGTAGTTGGTATCGTCGTCGATGCCGTGGGTGATCAACATGCCGATGGGATAGTACAGCAGTGCAGCCACCAGCACGGCGCCGCCAATGCCGCCCATGGTGCGCAGACGGCCGCCGCTCAAATCCGGCAGCAGTTTCTTGGCCCGCCCCAGCAACCGATCCGTGACCATTTCCATGGCTTCCCTGCTTTCATCGCTGCATTCATCGCTGCATTAATCTTTGCGGCAAGATCCGCCGCCTGCTCCTCACATAAGGGGCCTTGCGGTGGCAATCAACCGGTCGGGCACACGGACAGTGGCCCGGGAAATCCGGATAGCCCTCGGGATTTTGGGCGCCGCCGACACGAGGGGCCACAAATCTTTTGCGCCAGGCGGCCGGGGCCGTCATCATTGCGCCGAAGGGAGATCGTAATGATCAAAGCCATCACCTGTATCAAGCGCAAGCCCGGCCTCTCGGTCGAGGATTTTCAGGCCTATTGGCGCGGCCAGCATGCCGACGTGGTCACCAAGCTGCCCAACATCCGCCGCTATATCCAATCCCATGCCCTGCCGGGCGGCTACCGCAAGGGGGAGCTGCCCTATGATGGTATCGCCGAGATCTGGGTCGATGGCGTGGATACCCTGCGCGGCTGGGCCGGCAGCGCGGCCTATGGGGCGGTGGAGCGGGATGAGGAGAATTTCATCGACCGCTCCAAAATAGCCCTGATCCTGACCCAGGAGCATGTCATCAAGGACGGCGCCATACCGGAAGGCGCCATGAAGAACATCGAATTCGTGCCGCGCAAGCCCGGCATGGCGGTCGAGGCCTTTCAGGACTATTGGCGCGGAGTGCACGGCCCCATCGCGGCGGAGATCGAGGTGATCCGCCGTTATGTGCAAAGCCATACTCTGCCGGGCGCCTACCGCGGCGGCCGGCAACCGGCCATTGACGGTTGCGCCATCACCTGGTTCGACAGCATCGATGCCATGCGCCAATCGGCGCAAAGCCCGGCCTACGAGCGGACCCGCAAGGACGAGCCTAATTTTATCGATACCAGCTCGGAGATCGATTTCATCATCACCACGGAACATGTCATCGTGGCGTGAATTGCCGGAGTAAGGATTAGTATGCGTAAGGATGTCGAGACCATTAGGGCGCTGCGCGCCGCCACCTTGGATGCGGCCCGGCCCGAGGCCGTGGCCAAGCGGCGCAAGACCGGCCATTGGACCGCGCGGGAGCAGATCGATGGCTTTCTCGATCCCGGCAGCTTTGCCGAATACGGCGCCCTGACCCGGCCCATACGCGATGACATGGAAGGGGCGGCGGACGGCCTGATCACCGGCACCGGACAGGTGGACGGCCAATCCTGCGCCATCATGGCCTATGACTATACGGTCTATGCCGGCACCCAAAGCCTGATCAACCACAAGAAACATGATCGCATTTTTGAAGTGGCGGAAAAATTGCGCC
>JAPYPT010000040.1 GCA_029937535.1 Alphaproteobacteria bacterium | reverse complement strand
GGTCGCTGGCGCGGGCATCGCGCTTCGCCAACTCCGCCTGGACGGTTGCCATACTGATGTCTTCTCCACTGCCGATATGGTCGGCGTGGCGGCGCGCCGCCCGGGCCCGGGCGCTGGCGGTGACGAACAATTTCACCGCCGCGTCGGGGCAAACCACGGTGCCGATATCGCGGCCATCCAACACCGCGCCCGCCGCATCACCAGGCGGGTTGGCGGCAAAATCCCGTTGATATTCCAATAGTGCCGCACGCAATTCCGCCCTTGGCGCGACCAGGCTGGCCGCCTCGCCAGTTGCTTCCGCGCGCAAGGCGGGGTCGTCCAGATCCGCCGGCGTGACCGCCCGGGCCTGGGCAACCATCGCCGCGACATCATTCAGATCTTCGCCGGCCCGCAGCATGCGCAACGCCACGGCCCGGTACAAGCCGCCCGTATCCAGATAGGCAAAGCCGAAATGCCGCGCCAAGCGCCGTCCCAAGGTCCCCTTGCCCGCCGCGACCGGGCCGTCCACGGCGACAACGATGCTGTTCATGGAAAATTTCTCATTCGGAACCCTCAATTCTTCCGCCCAGGTTGTTTATCAGATCGGCGAAGCCCGGAAATGAGGTTGCGATCATTTCACAGCCCATCACCGTCACCGGCGCCTGCGCGGCGAGACCATAAATCAGAAAGGACATGGCAATACGGTGGTCCATCTCGGTCTCGATGCGAACGCCTTGGCGGGCGGGCGCCGGGCCGCCATGACCTTGCACGATCAGGCCGTCGTCGAGCTCTTCCACATCCACGCCGAGGGCTTGGAGGCCATTGACCATGGCGCCGATACGGTCGCTCTCCTTGACCCGTAATTCAGCGATGCCGCGCATCACCGTTCTGCCGGTGGCGAAGGCGGCGATCGCGGCCAGAATGGGGTATTCATCGATCATCGCGGGGGCCCGTTCGGGTGGCACCTCAATACCTCGCAGCGGCCCGGCGCGGACCAGCAGGTCGGCGATGGGTTCGCCCTGATCCGTCCGGGCATTGCTCTCTTCAATGACCGCGCCCATGTCGCGCAAGGTATCCAGTAGCGCCGCGCGCAGGGGGTTGAGGCCAACCCCTCGAATGGTGACCTCGGAGCCGGGCACCAGCAGGGCGGCGGCAATAGGGAAGGCGGCGGATGAAGGGTCGCCGGGCACGCGCACTGTTTGGGGCCGCAGCTCCGGCCGCCCGGTCAGGCTGATGTGGCGGGTGCCATCGGCGTCATCGTCAACCATCACCTCGGCCCCGAAATGGCGCAACAGATGCTCGGTATGGTCCCGGGTCGGGCGTGGTTCGATCACGCTCGTTTGGCCCGGCGCGTTCAATCCGGCCAACAGCACGGCGGACTTGATCTGCGCCGAGGCGACCGGCAGCCGGTATTCGATCGGCGTCAAGGTATTGCGGCCAATAACCGTGATCGGCAGCCGCCCGCCCGGGGCCGCTTCAAACCGTGCCCCCATGTCCGTGAGCGGCGTGATCACGCGCTGCATGGGGCGCTGCCGCAGGGAGGCATCACCGGTAAAGACCGAGGTGACGCCATGCCCCGCCGCCAAGCCCAGCAGCAACCGCGCACCGGTGCCGGAATTGCCCAGATCGAGAATGTCCCCGGGGGGCATCAAACCGCCAACGCCCACGCCATTGACCCGCCAGACGGCATTGTCGCCGCCATTATCATCCCGCCGGATATCGGCGCCATAAGCCCGCAGCGCCCGTGCCGTGGCCAGAACGTCCTCGCCGTCCAGCAGGCCGTGGATGGTACTCTCGCCAACGCACAGGGCGCTGAATATCAGAGCCCTGTGGGAGATCGATTTATCGCCGGGCACCACGATTGTGCCGCGTAAACCGGCCGCGACGGGGTGGGCGATCTGGACGGAAGGGATGGGCACGACGGCTCCTCGATGATGGGATGGGGACGGCATTGCCGCGGGCCCCAGCGGACAGCCGCCTGCCTAACATAAAGCCACCGCCGTCGCCAGACGTCGTCATGAATGCCTGCTCCCGTATTCGATATTTGCCATTGCCGCGTAATCCTTGTTGACAGGGGTACCGCATCTTCTCTATTGGGATGCGCCGATACGGAAACGCGGCGGATAGCTGGGAGAAAATACTAGTGGCCAAGCCAGAATGGGGCGCCAAGCACACCTGCCAAAGCTGTGCCGCCAAGTTTTATGACATGGGCCGTAGCCCGGTCACCTGCCCGGCCTGTGACGAGCCCGTGGCCGTCGCGCCGACCGGCCGGACCCGGCGCGTGCGCAAGGAAGAAGTAAAGGCCGCGCCCGCCGTGGAAGTCAAGGATGACAGCCCGAAGGATGGGGAAGAGGCCTTGGCGGACGAGGTTGAAGATCTGGCCGATGACGATGACGATGACGACGAGGATGCCATCGCAACCTTGGCCGATGGTGACGACGAAGATGACGACGATGTCCTGGCGGAAGCCGATATCGACAAGAGCAAGATAGCCGACGAATGATCCCGTTGGTCTAAGCCAGGGAGATATTTCGCGGCAGGCGCAGTTTAACCTTGAATTGCCGGCCAGCGCGCCCTAGTTTCCGCCCGTCCCGATTTGACGCGCACCCGGCCATT
The DNA here is from genome assembly GCA_029937535.1 of Alphaproteobacteria bacterium. Taxonomy (GTDB): domain Bacteria; phylum Pseudomonadota; class Alphaproteobacteria. The sequence continues at coordinate 25,224 of JAPYPT010000040.1, read as the reverse complement.
GCCATTGGCCGCATGGCGTCACGCCGGTGCGGCAAAATTGTTATCCATGGGGCCATAGCTCAGTTGGGAGAGCGCTTGAATGGCATTCAAGAGGTCGTCGGTTCGATTCCGTCTGGCTCCACCAAAATTTCCAAGGGGTTGGCTGTTGATCAGCCAACCCCTCTTGGTTTGAATTACCGCTGGATCAACACGCAGTCCATACGACGACGCGATCACCTTCCACGATCACATTGGTCGCCAACCCCGACCCACAAGTGATAGGCTTCCACATACTCAACGTTCAAATGGTACACTGGGACGTAATCCGGGGCGGGCGCAGAGTCGGAGGAACGGCATCATGTTGGAAACCAGGGGTCTGGACGGCAGTATTGACGAGGACATGATTTCGGCGTTGATTGATGGCGAGCAGGGCACCATCGATCGCCGAATTTATTCGGATCCGGAAATCTACAAATTGGAATTGCAGCGCATATTCGCCCGCGCCTGGAATTTCATGTGCCACGAGTCGCAAATTCCAAACCCCGGCGATTATTTCATAAACTATATCGGTGAAGATCAGGTCATCGTTGTCCGCGATGAAAATGGCACTGTTCAGGTTCTCTTGAATACCTGCCGCCATCGCGGCAACGCGCTGTGCCGGGCGGAACAGGGCAACGCGAAATCCTTCGTCTGCAGCTACCATGGCTGGAATTACGGCCTGGACGGGACATTACTGAATGTTCCCGGCGAGACGCATTTTTATCGCGACCGGATCGACAAGGCCGCCTGGAGCCTGGTCAAGGCGGCCCAGGTCGATCATTACAAAGGCTTCTATTTCGCGACGTTGGACCCAAGCGCGCCCTCCCTCCATGACTACCTTGGCGAAGTCGGCCGTATCGGTATGGAAACCATGACCGCCCAGGGCGAGGTCGTCGCCGTCGATGGCGTGCAGAAAAACGTCATCGACTGCAATTGGAAGATTGCCGTCGATAATCTGTTTGACTGGTATCATGTCAGGATCTCGCACGGATCCGCGGCCAAGGCGGGTTTCGTGAACCTGCGCATGATGATGCCCATGGAACAGATGGTGATGCTGGGCGAATACGGCCATGCCATCGGCGGGCCCATGCTGTCGGAGGCGCATCAGGCGGAAATCGATAAATTGAGCGACGGGGAACGGGCCGAGATCAACGCCTTGAGCGACGAGGAGCGGGCAAAGTGGTCCCCGCGCATTGGCGAACGCCGGCCGTTGCGGCCGAAAGCTGCCGCGGAGGCCATGGGCCCCGTCGGTGTCCGGGCAACGGGGCATCCGAATATCTTTCCAAATTCCTGGATCTCCACCCGGGCCATGCAAATATCCCTGCGCCTGCCCAAGGGCCCCTTCGAGACCGAAGTGTGGTGGTTCACCTTCATGCCAAAGAAATATTCCGAGGCGGAAAGGCGCGCGGCGATGAAATTCATTCGGCTCTCTTTTGGACCCGCCGGTCTTTTGGAACAGGACGACGGCGAGAACTGGAGCCAAAGCACCCATGCCTCCCAGGGTGTCGTCGGCCAAACCTATCCCCATAATCTACAAATGGGGTTGGGCCAGGACGAGGTGCTGGAAGATCCCTCGGGGCAAAAACGCATTGAAACCCACGTCAATGAACACGCGCAACGCTGGACCTACAAATGCTGGGCCGAGTGGCTGCGGGCCAAGGATTGGGACGAACTCAAAAAAACCCGCTCGCCCAGCCCGACGGGGCGGATCTAGACATGCCCGCCGTCACGACGGAGAGTTCGCCGGCGCCCAGCACGATGGGGATCGCCGAGAAAGCCGGGCTGCAATATGAAGTGGAGCAATTTCTCTATGGCGAGGCGGCACTTCTGGATGATCGGAAGTTTCGCGAATGGTTGGCCTTGGTGGCCGACGACATGCACTATTGGATGCCCATCCGGCGCACGGTGGATCGCGACAATCTGGATCTGGAGTTTACCAAACTTGGTGGCGCGGCCTATTTTGACGATGACAAGAGCGATCTTTCCATGCGCATTGCCAAGCTCGAGGCCGGCTCCGCCTGGTCGGAAAATCCGCCATCGAGAACGCGGCATTTCGTCTCCAATGTTCGTATCGTTGACATGGAAGGTGATGAAATCGCCGTGGAGCTGGCCTTCCATCTCTATCGCTCGCGCCTGAACGGCAAGGTCGACAATTGGATTGGCAAGCGCCAGGACCGCTTGCGCCGGGTTGGCGATGGATTTCAGTTATGCCGACGGCATATCTTTCTCGATCATACAATCATCAGGTCCACGAACCTGAGCAATCTGTTCTAGAGCAACCCGCATTCAATTGGATTCAATTGAATGCGGATAAGTTGCTCTATCTTAAAGGTTTTAGCGCATGTCGCGTTCAATTGAACGCGACATGCGCTAGCTGTATTGGTCCTTGAGGGGGAATTTGGGTCATGACGCGGCTGGCTGAACAGGTGATCTTGATAACGGGCGGCGCCTCGGGTCTGGGGCGGGCCGTCGTTGAACGCTGTCTGAATGAAGGCGCCAGGGTTGGCGTTTTCGACCGTTCCGAAGACAGACTGCTCCAACTCAAGGATACTTTTGGCGATGCCGTGGTCACGGCGGCGGGCGACGTCCGCTCGCTGGCGGATAATGAACGTGCCGTCGAAGCCTGTTTGGCCGCCTTCGGAACATTGGATTGCGCCATGGGTAATGCGGGGATCTGGGACTATTCCATAAACCTGCTCGATCTGCCCGCCGATAAAATCGATCAGGCCTTTGACGAGATTTTTCATGTCAACGTCAAGGGCTATCTGCTGCTGGCCAAGGCGGCCACGCCGGCGCTTGTCGAAAGCCGGGGCTCCATGGTCTACACCATATCCAACGCCGGCTTTTATCCCGATGGCGGCGGTCCTCTGTATACCGCCAGCAAACATGCCGCCGTCGGCCTGGTGCGGCAGCTGGCATTTGAACTGGCACCCTATGTCAGGGTCAACGGGGTGGCACCCGGCGGCATTCACACGGATCTCCGGGGCCCCGATTCACTTGGCTTGGCGGAGCGGTCCATCGCCACCATGGGGCTGGGCGAAACGGCGCATGAGCGGCTTCCCACCGGACGCCTGGCGACGGCGGCGGAATATGCCGCCGCCTATGTCTTTTTTGCCGCCAGGGAAGAGAACGTGCCGGCGACGGGAAGTATCCTGAACTATGACGGCGGCCTTGGCGTCCGCGGCATTCGCCAGCCCATGGGCGGCCGCGACTTGCCCGAACGCATTGCGAAAATGAAGGCGGAAAAGGATCAATAAGCATGGCGGTGCAAGCACTCTCCTATTTCGGCGTCTCGGTGAAACGTCCCGATGAGTGGATAAAATTCGGCACCGATGTCTTGGGCCTGATGGCGGCGGATGACGGGGACGGGGCCAATCGTCTGCGCGCGGACCACCGGGCCTGGCGCATCGCCGCCAACCAGGGCAAGGAGGATGATATTGCCTTTGCCGGTTTTGAGGTGGCGGATGCCGCCGCCCTTGCGGGCATGCACCAACACCTCCTCGGCCAAGGCATCGAGGTGACTGCCGGCAACCCGGACTTGGCCGCCGACCGCGGCGTCATCGATCTGATTTCATGCCGGGACCCCGACGGTTTGGATATCGAGATATTCCACGGCGCGGCGGAACGCTTCGAGAAGCCGTTTTCCTCCCCCCAGGGTGTTCAGGGTTTCGTCATGGCGGATCAAGGACTTGGCCATATCGTTCTCGGCTGCAACGATATCGCGGCCGCGCGGCGGTTTTATGTGGATGGCCTTGGTTTCCGGCTATCGGACGTCATCCGCATGGAAATCCCATCGGCCGGTCCCTTGGAGCTGGAATTCTATCATTGCAATCCGCGCCATCACACCCTGGCCCTGGTTCCCGTGCGCACGGGCAAGCGGTTGCGTCATTTCATGTTGCAGGCCAATTCCATGGATGACGTGGGCTTCGCCTTTGACCGGGTCTTGGCGGCCGGCGCCCCCGTGGCCGCGACCCTGGGGCGGCATACCAACGATCACATGATATCCTTCTATGCCCAAACCCCGGCCGGGTTCGAAGTGGAATTCGGCTATGGCGCCCGCACCGTCGATGACGATACCTGGCACGTCGCACTGCACCACAAGCCAAGCACGTGGGGGCACAAGCGCGGGGCATAGATCAAATTCGACATTGACCTACCCATCCAAAGTACGCGACAGGCACATGCCCCTTATTGCCAAGGCTTTAGATTTGATACCAGGTTTCTACCGATCGCCGGATCTCATCGGCGCTCATGGAGCTTTCCAGCGCCGCCAAAACATCGGCCACGTCGCCGGCCGAGGCCATCAGTGCATGGCTCGCCACATCCAGATCGTAGGCCGAGCCGGCGGCGGGATAGAGCGTATCGACCGATAACACGCGGCAATTGCGGTGCTGCAACATATGTTCATAAAGCCGACCATAGATGACTGCGTCATAAGCATTGTCGCCCACCGCCTCTGCCCCATCGACCAGGCCCAGATCGATTGCGGTGCTGCGGGTGTCGCGCCAAACCTGTTGCAGCACATGCATCGGGGCGTCCCGGGCTTCATTGGCATGCTGTGGATTGGTGATCGAAGCCTGGCGCTTGGCTTCGATTTTCCGGCGAACATCATTCGACGGCACCGGCACAAAAAACACAGTTCTGTCCCCGGCCAGCAGCGGTTCAGCGGCATCGTCGTGTATTTGCGCCAATTCAACAAAGCGGTTACCGATGATCGGCACTTCGCCGATCAAGAGCTCCTCCGGCCCGGAAAATTCGGCCTGCCAGCGGGCCACCGCCTGCCTGGACCAAAGACCAGCGGCCTTGCGGATCATCGGATGGGTAACCCCGCCGGTCTCGGGATACTTCGCCAACAGAGCCTCGGTTTCAAAGGCGGCGCGCGCGACATCCCATTGTAATAAATGTAGCCGTCGTCCTGCTTGCGCCGCCATCAAGGCTTGCTGCTGCAAGAACAGTGATTTCCCGGCGGCGGGCAACCCGGCAAAAAATATCATGCGGCAGGCCTCCGCCGCCGCCACCATCCGCGCACCGATGGCCGTGTCACTTGGAATAACCAGCCTATCCATCTTCGCGTTCAGCCACGCCTTGAGCATTTTCCAGCATTTTTCCGATTACCGGTTTGCGCCCGATAACTGGTTCCATGGTCACTTAAAAGTCCACACATTGATTGGTTTATCGCGCCCGCGCACGGCTTGGGGGCCTCTGTTATCGAGATCCGATAGCAGAGTTCCGGCATCGGGGTCCGCTTCCCCGCGGATGGCGCCGGCGAGTTCTTCGCTCATGGCAATGCGGACATTTAGGGATCGTGTCAATTCTTCCAGGCGGCTGGCTACATTGACGGTATCGCCAAGCACGGCGTATTCCAGCCGGCGTTCCGAGCCGATGTCGCCCAGAACCACCGTGCCATGATGTATCCCGATGGAAATTCGTATTGGTTCGGCGCCGGCATCCTCGCGTTCGCGGTTCCACAGCTCCATCGCCGCCAACATGGCGCGGCCACAGCGCAGCGAATTGCCCGCATCCCGTGCACTGGGATCGGGATTGCCGAACGTCGCCATCAGACCGTCGCCCAGGAATTTATCGAGCGTGCCGTGATGGTCGAAGACGGCGTGCTCCATGCGCATATGAAACGCCCGCAAAAGCGCCACAACTTCTTCCGCGGCGCTTCTTTCCGCCAGGGCGGTAAAGCCGACGATGTCCACGAACATCACCGCGACCACTTGTGAGCGCACGGCCCCCAAGGGCTGATTTCGCCCGGCCATCTGATCAACAATATTGGGCGGAAAATGACGGGCAAGATTGGCCCGCTCCTGGGCCACGTCCGCCTGGCGGATCAGCAATTGGTTGGCGCGTTGACCATTCAGGGCAAGAATCCCCACGACGATCAGGAATATCACAACCTCCTGCACGCGGGCGGGGACTTGTGGATTGTTGGGATCGATGAAATCCAGCATCCTCTCGTAGCCCACGAATGCCACGGCCAATTTTTCCGATAGCTCCGGGACTTCAGAGCCGAACAGAACCACCAGCAGCAAGGCAACCAGCCACAGCCCCGTGGTCCAGGTGCCGAAGGCGACAATTGTCCGCCAGGAATAGGCCATGGTGGCGCCCGCCAGCAGAACGTAAAAGTAGCTAAACTCGCCCAATTGATATTGAAAGGCCATGGGCCAAACTTTGTGATAGAAGGGATTGGGCACCACCATGACAAAAGTCATCAGGGCCAAATCACAAAAAATCAGGGCCAGTTCCCGCCTGGACTGCGTCACCCGCCCTACCCTCAATTGCGCCCATCCGATCAAGGCAAATCCGCCCAGCAGGACCTCGTAATACAATATCTCCCAAGAGAAATTGAGCACGAGGATGAGCACGGCAATAACCGCCAAGGCGGCCCAGCGGGCCCGCACCGCAAGCAGCAGTCCCTCTCGCTTATTCCGGCTCAATGCCTCGAGCAGATGCTGGTTCGCCTGGGCAAGGTCATCCTCGCGAAGGCCGACCGGCGGTTTCGGAATGTATCGGTTTAAGAGGTTCGCCACCGGGCTTTCGGACATGACGGCTCCTATGATGGTTGTCGGGCGGAAATTGCGCATTCGCCAACGCGGCTTTGCTCCATAGCTGACAGACACAGCCGCCCCGGTCAACGAAACGCGCCAAATTAGCTTGTGTCTCCGTGTCAGCTCGAATTTTATCCGAATTGTCTGATTGGCCGCATGTGTTATGGGTTAGCCCGACGAAGTGGCCACAAGTCATCGCTGAACAGACTTAGCTTCATGGAGAAATACCGAAAGAAGCCCAAAATCGGCAAACCCTACATAGTTGGAGGAGACGCGACGTGATCGAGAGCAAGGACTTGGATTTTACCGGCCGGCGGGTGCTGGTTACCGGCGCCGCGGGCGGCATTGGCTCCGCCATGGCCGCCGCTTTTGCCGCCCATGGCGGCGCCTTGATATTGGCGGATTTCGATGGCGCGGCGATTGCGGAGCAGGCGGGAGAGCTCGGCGGCGGCACGGTATTCCAACAATACGATCAGGGCGACGGGGCCTCGATCGCGGCGCTGGCCGACGCCGTGGGCCCGGTGGATGTGCTGTGCAACAACGCGGGCATCATTCATGCCGGGCCGTTTCTGGAGCAGTCACCGGACATTATCCAGAGGATCATTGAAGTCGATCTGACCGGCCCGTTGCTGGTCGCCCGCCATATCGGCGAGGGCATGGTCGCGCGCGGCCGTGGCGTCATCGTCAATACCGCATCGCAACTGGCCTTCCACGGCTCGGGCACGCGCGCCGCCTACGCCGCCGCCAAGGCCGGGCTGGTGCAGTTCACCAAAAGTGCCGCCGCCGAATGGGCCCCACACGGCGTGCGCGTCGTGGCCCTGGCGCCCGGGCGCACGCTGACGCCGATGACCGTGCCGTTTCTCTCCACCGACGCGCAACGCCAGGAAGGTTTGAAGCACATACCCGCCGGCCGCTATGGCAACGCTGAGGAAATGGCCAAACTGGCGCTGTTCCTGGCCTCGGACGCGGCCTCCTACGTGGTCGGCGAAACCCTGATTGCCGACGGCGGATACGTGCTGCTCTAGATCTATACCGCCGGCGGCTGCGATATGCGCTCCAGATCGAAGCCGTAGAGCCGCGCGGTGTTGTGGCAGACGATCTTCGCCCGTTCCTCTTCCGGCACCTCGCGTAGGATTTCGTCCAGCACCTGGCGCGAGCGCGGGAAGGTGGATTCGCTGTGCGGATAATCCGAGCCCCACATCATGCCATCGATGCCGATACGGTCGCGCAGACGGATGCCGACCTCGTCCTCCTGAAAGCTCAGGTAGACGTTCCGGGCGAAGAAGTCGCTGGGCAGGGTGTCGCCCTTGAAGCGGTATTGCGCCTCCTCGTTCCTCTCCCGGTAGGTGTAGTCCATGTTCGTCAGGACATAAGGAACCCAGGACAGCTCGAATTCCACGATCGCCAGGCGCAAGTTGGGATGGCGCTCGAACACACCGGAGAAAATCATGTCGCACATGGAGATCGCCGGCAGGAATACCTTGGTGGCGCGCCGGCTGGCGTCATGCACGGTGCGTTCGACGAGGGCCGAATTGCTTTGCACGCGCCGGGTCGCGGTGTGCAGGCTGAGCGGCATGTTGAGGGCGGCGGCGGCGGCCCACAGCGGTTCATAGTCGGGTTGATCGTAGCGCCGCTCCTCCAACGGGTACTCGGCGATCATGGCGCCGACAAAGCCAAGCTTGGCGGTGCGTTCCAATTCGCCGACGGCGTCGGCAACATCGTCGACATTGATCATCGCGATCGCCTTCAGGCGGTCGGGGTCGGCGCTGCAGAATTCGCCCAGCCAGTCGTTGTAAGTCCGGCAGATCGCCGAGAACAACAGCGGATCGGCGACCTTGTAATAAAATAGCCCCTGGGAGGGATAGAGCACCTCGCCGTACACACCGTCGATCACCATGTCCTTCAGATGCTGTCCTGGCTCGTAGCCGCCTTCGTGTACATCTTCGAAGCGGGCGTGGTCGGAAATCGTCTCCGGCGCCTCATAGCGCGCCCCGGCGTTGGAAATCAGCCCGATGCCGGCGATCATCTGGCCGTCCTCGATCACCAGATGGTCCGCGTCGCCGACCCGTTGCATGCGCGGCGCACGGCTTTTGAAGGCACTGTCGATCCGTTGCGTCCACAAATCCGGCGGCTCAAAGACGTGCGAGTCGGAAGAAAGGATCATTTTGTCGGGCAATTGCCGCTCCTAAACCACACCAACGGTTCCCGCATGAACGCTGGTTTCGTGGGCCAGCGTAGCCATGTAACTTTCCTTGGGCAAGACGGAATTCCCTGACGCGCAAGCGTTACGGCCTCCCGCCTGGGGGTAGGTTGGGCGATGCCTCGTCAGTTCACCAATTCACTTTACATCAAAACTGACCGCTATTTCGTACGGCTGACGACCATGCGATCACCAACCGGCTCCCGGTCGCGGCCTAAAACAGTTACCGTGTATTTCAGGCTATCGACGTCACGGCCCTCGATCCAGCGGCGCGGCAGGATCACCAGGCCCTTGGACATTGGCGCCGCCAATTGATGTTTTTCTTCAGTTTCCGGATCGAAAACCTCAACCATGACGGCAACGGCGCCGTTTCCTAAAACATCCCATACCATGGCGACCTGCCGTGCCTTATCACCGCCCGGGTCATCCACCGACAACCTTGGATTGAGGGTCGCGCTCTGGGCGGCGCCAAGTTTGCCAACCCGATAGCGCAAGGTTTGCAGCGGAAAGCCCGCCACGCCGCCGGAGAATAACGTCGCCGAGCCGCCTGTATTGGCAAGATTTGACCGGCTGGCCTGTTCCTTCGCGGCCTCGATGCGCAAGGTCGGCTACAATGTGAACCAGGTGGCGAAAGCGCTGGTCTCGGTCTACGGCAAGAAACGCTCACAGATCGAGGCTTATATGAAGGCCGCGGGCTATAAGACCAAGGAGTATAAAGCCGCGGTGAGCGCCGCCTTGCGTAAAGCCGATTCTGGCGCCCGAAGTGGCATCCAGTTGGCGCTCCACCAGGCCTTATCCAAAAGCAAGCACCACGCTGGCGTCCTCGAGGCGCGCGGAACGATGACCACGGATTGTCAAATAATTTATCTTTCCGATCGGGCCATCACCAGAGGCGCCGGCAAGCCCGTCAAAAACGGACAAGCCGACCGGTGTCTCGATGAGGTGGATCAGGCCGCGTAAAACAGCAAATCGGCTAGAATATCGCGGTGCTCTTCGTCAGTTTGCCAGGCCGTAAAATTCCACCGCGTTGTCGCAGGTGATCTTTTGGATCTGCGCCGGCGTCAGACCGGCGAACTGCTCTTCGATGTACTTATCGGATTCCGGCCAGATGCCGTCGGTGTGCGGGTAGTCCGAACCCCACATGAGGGTGTCTTCCGTCATCAGGTCTCTGGCGTTGACCAGCATTGGGCCGATGGGGTCATACTGGAACGTGGCCTTGCACTGGCGCTGCCAATATTCCGAGGGCTTCAGCTTCATGAGATCGCGGAACCGGTCCTCGAATTCGAAATCCATACGGTCGAGGGCATAGGGAATCCAGCCGATGCCGCTCTCGCCAAAGGAGACCTTGATGTTCGGAAAGCGTTCGAACACGCCAGCCCCCATCATCGCCGCCAGGATATGGATCAGCCCCATCTGAAAGGCTGAAACGCCGGTAAACATGGCCGCCCGGCGCACATGGCTGGAGGTCTGTTCGCGGGCCCTGGGCGAGGTCGTCGGAAAGGTATGGAAATGCAGCGGCAACTGAACTTCGTTGACCGCTTCCCACAAGGGGTCCCAGCAGGGGTGCCACATGGGCTCCATGTCCCAGGAGCAGGACAACTCCAGCCCGCGCAGACCCATCTTGGCGGAGCGGTGGACTTCCGCCACCGCCGCCTCGATATCGCCGTAGGGCAGACAGGCAAGGCCGATTTGGCGGTCGGGGTAGTGGCTGCAAAAGTCTTTCAGCCAATCATTATAGATCCGAAACAATTCATTGGCGGCTTCGCCGTCCTGCATCTTGGAGGCGGAGCCGAGGATGCCGAAGATGACCTCCGCATCGACGCCGTCGCGGTCCATCTCCTTGAGGCGCATATGAGGGTCGGATACCCGTTGCACGCCGTTCTTGCCGTCCTCGAACATGCCGGTCTCGGCCATGATATCGACGCGTTTGTTCTGGCCGGGGACAAGTTTCGCCCCGCCGGGCCCGACGCCGTTCAGCAAGCCGAAATTGGCACCTTTCCTGGTCACCCATTGGGGGCCGTCCGGGCCATCTTCCACATAGGGCATGCGGTCGCGCAGCGCGTTGGAGGCTTCCGACGTGAACAGCGTCGGCGGCATCCAGGGCATGTCCAGATGACAATCGGCGGAAATTCTCTGGTATTCCATGGCGTTTCATTGCTCTCTTTTTGCAGGAGGCTTATTGGCGCGATCTCAGTTCAGGCCGTAAAGACGGGCCACGTTGTCGCGGGTGATCTTGCGCTGGACGGTGGCGGAGAAGCCGGAAAGATTTTGCTCCAGAGTTTTCTTGGATTCCGGCCACAGGCAATCGGGGTGCGGATAGTCGGCGCCCCAGATGATGTTGTCCTCGCCAATCAGCGGCACGATCGGCTCCAGGAACTTGTCCTGCTGATAAGTAACGAAGCCCTGGCGGCGGAAATAATCGCTCGGCTTCATCTTCAGGCCAATACTCTGGGCCCGGTCGTGATACTCGGTGTCGAGCCGGTCGAACACATAGGGCAGCCAGGTCACGCCAGATTCACCCAGCACGAAATTGAAATCCGGGTAGCGCTCGCAAGCGCCCGAGGCCAGCAAAGAGACCAGCACTTCCATGGTGTCGAGCTGGAACAGCGCCGAGCGCACCAGGCGGTACTCGGTGAGGTATTCCGCCGCCATCTCCGGCGTATCGGGCGCCCGCAGCGCCTTGAACCCGGTGGAATGGAAGGAGATCGGGAAATGGCATTCCGCCGCCGCCGCCCACAACACATCCCAGTCGTGGTGCCATAGAGGCAACGACATGCCCTTGAAGGCAAGATCGCCGCCGCGCAGGCCCATCTTGGCGCAGCGCCGCACCTCATCCGCCGCGGCCCTTGGATCATCGTTCGGCACCAGGGCCAGGGGAAAGACCCGGTTGGGGTCCGCCCGTTTGGCGAAATCCGCGACCCAGTCATTGTAGATCTGGTCAACCCAGGTGCTCATCTCGCCATCGCCGATCAATTCGTTGATCATCAGACAGCCGTATACAATCTCGGCATCCAGGTGGTCCCGGTCCAGGTCGGCGATGCGAAGTTCGGGCGTCGTGGGCCGGGGGCTGGCGCCGCGCTGGTTGTCCCACTCGAAGCCGAAGTCCTTCATTTCGTCGACGTGGCCGAAGGCGCCTTTTTGGTACTTCAGAAAGCCGGGACCGACGCCGTTCCACATGCCCCTTTCCTCGCCACCGATGATCCAGTGCAGACCGTCGTCGCGTTCCTCGCAACGCGGCACGGTTGACTTCCATTTCGCCGGCGCCGCGTCCGACCACAGCTCGGATGGGCAGTAAGTCAAATCGATATGGTTGTCGCCGGAAATCAAATCATAGGACATGGCTCGTATCTCTCCCGTTAGCTTTTCGTGATTTTCCACCAGATTGATGCAAACGGCAAGGACCGGAAGAACGCACGCCGATGGCCAACACGCCGGCCGTGCTCTAACATTGAAATCGACCACGCAATGGGGACCGAACATGGGGCGAGGCACGTCATGAGCAAACAGCCTAACATCCTGCTGATTATCACTGATCAACACCGCGCCGATCATACGGGCTTTGGCGGCAATGGCGTGGTGAGAACGCCAAATTTGGATGCCCTCGCGGCCCGTGGCGCCGTCTTCGAGCGGGCCTTCGTGGCAAACCCGATTTGCATGCCCAATCGGTCCAGCATTCTGACCGGCCGCGTGCCCAGCGTGCATGGTACGCGCTACAACGGTATTGCCCTGGACCCGCGCGCGGTAACATTTCCACGGTTGCTCCGCGAAGCCGGTTATCATACGGCCACCTTCGGCAAGTGCCATTTTCAAAACATGGGCGTCGGTTTCGATCTGTTTTCGAAAGACGATGGCAGCCCGCGTATTCGCGACGCCCGCGATGACGGTTTGGCCCATGGCTGGGACCAATTCGAAGACATGACCCGCCATGCGGTTGAAGCCGTCACCATGCCGGACGATTTCTACGGCTTTTCGGAAGTCGACCTGGTCATTGGCCATTCCGATCATTGCGGCGGCCACTATGCCCATTGGGCCGCGGACAAGGGCGGCGATCTGTCCAAGCTGCAGGGCCGGAAAAACGCCTTGCCGCATGAGCCCGTCAGTCATCAGGCATGGCGCACCGCGTTGCCGGTGGAACTCTATCCAACGACCTACGTCACGGAGCGCGCGGTTCAATTTCTCGACCGCCAAACCGCCGCCGCCGTCAAAGAAGACAACAATCCGTTCTTCGCGATCGTGTCATACCCGGACCCCCACCACCCGTTCACCCCGCCGGGAGATTATTTCGACTTATATGATCCGGCGGATATGTCGCTGCCGGCGACCTTCGATGACCCCCATGAAGGCGGCGCCCCCCACTATCAGCGTAATCTGGCGGCGCGCGGCGGTGAACGGAAATTACCGATCATCGCGCCCTTCGCGCCGACGGAGGCGGAGTTCCGCGAAATGGCGGCACGGGAATTCGGCATGATCGCCCTGATCGATGATGGGATCGGCGAGATATTGCAGGCCTTGGCGCGCCGGGGATTGGACGAGGACACAATCGTCCTCTTCACCAGCGACCATGGCGATATGTTCGGCGATCACGGCATGATGCTGAAAGGCGCCATGCACTACGAAGGCTGTATCAGGGTGCCGTTAGTGGCCGCCGGCGCCGGCATCGTATCGGGCCCGCGCCCAGGCATGGTCTGCTCCCTCGATTTAGCCCGGACCATTCTCGAGCTGGCCGGAATTCCGCCCTTCCACGGCATGCAGGGCGCCTCCCTAGGCCCGATGCTGGGCGACAGGTCGGCGACGGTGCGCGATGAAGTCCTGATCGAGGAAGATCAGATCCACGACATACTGCGGGTCGGACAACCCCTGCGCATGCGGAGCCTGATCACGGACCAGGGCCGTATTACGGTCTATGCCGGCGGCGGGCACGGAGAGCTTTTCGATTGGCGCGAGGACCCGGAGGAGCGGCGCAATCTGTTCGCCGATCCCGCCGCGGCCCGGTTCCGGGGCGAAATGATGGAACGGTTGAGCCGCGCCATGATGCAACACGCCGATACCAGCCCGCAGCCGACGGCGTTCGCTTGAAACAGGAGAGTTAGATCATGACGTTGGCATTCGAATCCGCGACAGCCTTGGCGCAGAAAATCCGAGACAAACAGATCAGCGCCCGCGAGTTGACGGATTATTATATCGATCGTATCGAGCGGTTCGACGGCCCCTTGAATGCCGTGCCAGTGCGTGATTTTGAGCGTGCCCGCCAGGCCGCCGATGCCGCCGATCAGGCCTTGGCGGCGGGCCGTGAACTTGGCCCGTTGCATGGGCTGCCCATGACCATAAAGGAATCCTACAACATTGCCGGTTTGCCCACGACCTATGGCCGCCCGGAGATGAAGGACAATGTGGCTGGCGAAGATTCGGAGGTGGTGAAGCGGTTGAAGGGCGCGGGCGCGCATTTTCTGGGCAAGACCAATGTGCCGATCAATCTGGCTGATTTTCAAAGCTATAATGATGTTTACGGCACCACGAACAACCCGTGGGATCTCTCGCGCACGCCGGGCGGCTCGTCGGGCGGCTCGGCGGTGTCCATGGCGGCCGGGTTTGCCGGTCTCGACAGCGGTTCCGACATTGGCGGCTCGATCCGCAATCCCGCTCATTTTTGCGGAGTTTACGGACATAAACCCACCTGGGGCATCGTGCCGCCCCAAGGCCATGGCCTGCCCGGCGCCGTGGCGCCTTCCGATATTTCAGTGGTCGGCCCCCTGGCGCGCAGCGCCAATGACCTGGCCCTGGCCATGGATATTGTCGCCGGCGCCAGCTCCCTGAATGCGCCGGGTTGGAAACTTGATCTTGCCCGCCCGCAACAGAAATCACTCTCGGAATACCGGGTCGCGATCTGGCCCAACGACTCGAAAGCCCCCGTTAGCGCCGAGATGGCCGACCGGGTCCAGCTCATGGGCGATCAACTGGGCAAGCTCGGCGCGAAAGTATCGGATACGGCGCGGCCCGACATGGATCTCGACCACTCCCACGACGCCTATATCTATATGCTCTATGGCGTCATGGCGGCACGCCTGCCTGATGATGAATTTCAGGCGGCGCAAAAAGCGGCCGAAGCGTTGGCGCCGGACGATACAAGCGCCGTTGCCACGAGCCTACGCGCCTCCGTCCAGCATCATAAGGATTGGGTGCAATGGAACCACAAGCGGGAAACCCTGCGCCTGACCTGGCGCCGGTTTTTCGAAGACTGGGATATTCTGATCTGCCCGCAAACGGCGACCACGGCGTTCCCGCAAGATCAAAGCGACATCACCAAGCGCCAGATCCTGGTTGACAATCAGGCCCAGCCATACTTCCAGCAATTATATTGGGCCGGCTTGGTAACGGTGAGTTATCTGCCATCCACCGTGTTCCCAACCGGGCCCGGGGCCGATGGCCTGCCGATCGGTCTGCAGGCCGTCAGCGCCGAGTTCAATGACTACAACAGCATCCACTTCGCCCATCTGATGGAGAGGCAATTCGGCGGCTTTGTCGCCCCGCCCGGGTTCGACGATTAATCCCGGATAACCCGCTCGCCTATGGCGCCGGATCCGATCAGTTCATCGACCTGGCTGGCGTCATAGTCCAGCCAGTCGGTCAAAACCTCCCGGCTGTGCTGGCCCAGTTCCGGGCTGGGGACAAGTTCAACACGCGCCTCGCCATGAAAGCGCAGGGGGCTGTGCGGCATGACAACGGAACCGAGTTCGGGATGCTCCAGGCGGTGCAGCATGCCACGTTCATGCATATGGACATCCTCGACAACTTCGGGGAGCTCGCGCACCGCCGCCGAGGGCACCTGGTGGGCGCGCAGGGTTTCGGTAATCTCCCCTTTGCCCAACGTGCAGGTCCAGGCCCGGACGATGCTGTCGACAAGCAGGCTATTCTTGCCACGGGTTGTCTGATCCATGAAGCGCGGGTCGTCCCTGAGGTCGGTCCGGCCCATTAGTTTGATCAAATTCTCCCAATGCACCTCGCGCACGCAAATGATGGCGACGTATCCATCATTGGTCTCGTAGACGCCGTAGGGCGCCGAGGTGCCCACGGGATGTTGATTGCCCCGTCGCGGCGGCTGAACACCGCCCGCTTGGTGCATGGCGGTAAGGTTGGTCGCAAGTGCTGGATAGACGGCCTCGAGCATGGCAATTTCAACAATCCGTCCGAGGCCGGTTTGCGCCCGTTCATAGAGGGCGGTGAGGATGCCGCAATAGAGGTGGACGCCGCCGAAAAAATCGCACAGCGCCACGCCCGCCTTCATGGGTGGGCCGTCGCTGGGGCCGTTGACGCTCATGACGCCGGAATTGGCCTGGATCGTCAGGTCCATGGCGAGATTGTCCCGCGCCGGGCCGGTAAGGCCGTAGCCGGTGGAGGAAGCATAGATCAGCCGGGGGTTCGCCGCCTGCAGAACTTCCGCGCCAACCCCAAGCCGGTCGAGGGCGCCCGGCGCGAAATTTTCCAGCAGGATATCCGCCCGTTTCGCCAGCTCGATAAGCAGCGTTCGGCCAGGGGCGGTCTTGAGGTCGATGGCAATATCACGCTTATTCGCGTTCAGCATGCCAAAGGCGAAGGAAATGCCGCCCTCACCGCTGCGGTGGCGGATGGTTTCACCATCGATCGGCTCGACCTTGATCACATCGGCCCCGGCCATGGCCAACAGGAAACCGGCATAGGGGCCGTTGTAGATTTGACCGAGGTCGAGAACCTTGACGCCTTCGAGGGGGTGGCCCGTCAAATCGGCCAGATCCGTCATATCCGTCATCTCAGTCCGGCGCCAAGGATATCCCGTGCAATGATGTGCTTTTGCACCTCGCTGGGTCCCTCGCCAATGCGGCGGATGCGGATCTCGCGGTACCAGCGTTCAAAAGGCAGGTCCTTGGCGACACCCAGGCCGCCATGAATTTGCATGGACCGGTCGATGACACGGCCCGCCGCCTCGGACGCCACCAATTTACAAATCGCCGCCTCGGTGCGGAACCCATCACCCCGATCCGCCTTTTGGGCGGCGTCGAGGACGAGCCAGCGGGCGGTGCGCAGATCGACCTCATTCTCGACCAGCATCCACTGGATACCCTGGCGCGAGGCCAGTGGCGCGCCAAAGGTTTCGCGGATCTGGGCATATTCGACGGCCAATTCATGCGCCTTGTAGGCCGGGCCCAGGCAGGCGGCGGCGTAGGGTATGCGTTGGCGGGTCAGGCGATCATTGGCGACGGCGAAGCCGCCGCCTTCCACGCCAAGAATATTTTCGTGCGGCACGCGCAGATTCTCGATCTGGATCTCGGTCGCTGGCATCGCCTGACGCAAGGTGTGAACGATGCGCCGGACATTGAAACCGGGCCAGTGCGTCTCGATGATGAAGCAGGTCACGCCGCCCCGGCCCTTGTTCGGATTGCTGCGCGCAAACAGCAGGCCGTAATCGGCCTTGTCGGCGCCGCTGATCCAAAGCTTGGCTCCATTAATAACCCATTCGTCGCCGTCGCGCTCTGCGCGGGTCTGAATGGCGCGGGCCGGATCGCTGCCGCCCGAGGGTTCCGACAGCCCGAAAAAAGCCTTCTTCTCGCCACGCAGGGTCGGGTAGAGATATTTGTCTTTTTGGTCTTCGGTCGCCTCGTACAATTGAGCCAGCCCGGCGCCGCCAAAGGCGCCGTAGCAGGGGGCGTACAGCCCGGCGCGGTGTTGACTGTTTTCAATGGCGATCAGGGTTCTGGTGGTGATGTCGACGTCCGGTCCGCCATATTCTGGCGGAATGCCTAGGCCGTAGAGACCCATTTCCTTGGTCTTCTCCACCAGCTTGGCGAATTGTTCGGGCGGCAGCGTGTCCTCGTCCGGATCAAGATCGCCCTCGAGCGGCACGACTTCCTCGCGTACGAAACGCCGGACCATATCGACGATCAGTTGTTGTTCTTCGGTGAGAGAGAGGTCCATGGTGATAATCCTACCTTACCGTAACCCGGCGCCAATGATGTCGCGGGCAATGACATGTTTCTGAACTTCACTGGGCCCCTCGCCGATGCGGCGGATGCGGATCTCGCGGTACCAACGTTCCAGCGGCAGGTCCTTGGCGACGCCCAGGCCGCCATGAATTTGCATGGACCGGTCGACAACCTTGCCGCTGAGTTCGGAGCATTGCAGCTTGGCGATCGCCGATTCCATCCGAAACGGGTCGCCCCGGTCGGCCTTGCACGCGGCATCGAAGGTCAGCCATTTCATGGAGCGGATATCGATCTCGTTTTCCACCAGCATCCATTGAATTCCCTGACGCTCCGATAGCGGCGCGCCGAAAGTCTCGCGGACCTTGGAATATTCCACCGCCATTTCGTTGGCCTTGATCGCGATGCCGATGCATTCGGCGGCATAGGGGATGCGCTGGCGCGTCAGGCGGTCGTTGGCGATGGCGAAACCGCCGCCTTCCTCGCCGAGAATGTTTTCATGGGGGACGCGCAGGTCATTGAGCTCGATCTCGTTGGCGTATTTGGCGGAGCGCAGGGTGTGCACGGCGCGGCGCACGTTGAAACCCTCCCATTGGGTCTCGACTATGAAAGCCGTCACCCCAGCCCGCCCAGGTCCCCCCGTGCGCGCGAAGAGCAGGCCATAATCGGCGCGGTCGGCGCCGCTGATCCATAGCTTGGTTCCATTCAGCACCCAATGATCGCCGTCGCGCACCGCGCGGGTCTGAATGGCGCGCGCCGGGTCGCTGCCGCCCGAGGGCTCGGACAGACCGAAAAAGGTTTTCTTTTCGCCACGCAGCATGGGGAACAGGTATTTATCCTTTTGCTCCTCGGTCGCCTCGAACAACTGCGCCTGCCGCGCACCGCCGAACACGTAGTAGCAAGGTGCGTACAAACCGGCGCGATGCTGGCCGCATTCGATGGCGATCAGGCAGCGGGTCACCAGATCGATATCCGGGCCGCCCCATTCGGGCGGCGTGTCCAAACCGTAAAGCCCCATCTCCTTGGTCATGGCGACCAGGCGGTCATAATCTTCCGGCGGCAACTCGTCGGCATCGGGATCAAGGTCGGCTTCCAGGGGCACGATTTCCTCGCGCACGAAGCGCCGCACCATATCGACGATCAATTGCTGTTCTTCCGTGAGGGCGAGGTCCATCCCCAATTCCTTCTGTTAATCATCCGTCCCGCCGGGCCTGCGGCGATTTTGTCCGCTAGAGCAAATGTTCAGCCGGGACGAATGCGGCCGAGGCTGTTTATGTCTATATCCGTGTTGGCGCTGGGCAGGTCGCCGTGGTCGTTGACATAGGCCGCCAGCAGTTCCATGCGGCGCGTGCGGTAGGCCATATTGACTTCGACGCGGAATTGGGAGGCACCCTCCGGCACATCGTCTAGGGCCTTTTTCAGCTCGCCTTTCAGGCCGAACAGGCTGCGCCCGCCCGCCATGCCGATATAGACGATCTCTCCCCCCTCGTTGGCCAACTGATAGACGCCCAGATGCGCCGCCAGTTTCTCCACGTTCTCGATGCTCAATGGAATCCAGGATTTGTCCATTCGGACGGCCATCGATACTTCCTCCCCTTTCGCGCCGGCGATGCCGGTTGTTGTCTCCCGGCTGCCCGATGATCGCATGTGTGAAGTTTCCCGACAACATGACCCTTTTTCGGATGCCGTAACTGTGTGGCCTCACCGGGATTACATTGCCTCGCGGTGTCAAATTGATATGGTCGTGGTTGTTAAGGCCAATTGGAAAAGATAGTTGGGCGGGGACGGCATGAATTTTGATTTTTCGGAAGAGCAATATCTGCTGCGCGATCAAGCACGGAAATTCCTGGGCGACCGGTCTTCACCCGCCGCCGTGCGCGCGGTCCTCGAAGACGACACAAAGGCCTATGACCGGGAACTCTGGCGCGGCATGGCCGAGCTTGGCTGGGTCGGAACCACCATTCCCGAGGAGTATGGCGGCGCCGGCCTCAGCGGCGAGGATCTATGCGTTATCGCCGAGGAATTGGGCCGCACCCTGGCGCCGACGCCGTTTTCCTCCTCCGTCTATTTGGCGACGGAGGCATTGTTGTTGGCGAGCAGCGAAGAACAGAAACAGGAATATTTGCCAGCACTTGCCATGGGCGAGCGGATCGGCTGCATGGCCGTCTCGGAGGGTATCGGCGTCGCCAATGCGCAATCGATAAATACGCGGGCCAGCGGCGGCGTGATCGAGGGAACGAAAGTCCCGGTCGCCGACGGCGATGCCGCCGATTTCGCCATCGTCCTGGCCGGCCCGGAAACTGGCGGCAATCCATCGCTCTACCTCGTTGATCTCAACGACGACAGCGTGCGCCGTAAGCCGGTGGAAATGATCGACCCCAGCCGGTCCCATGCGGAGATCACCTTCGAGGGGACCGTCGCGGAACCACTTGGTGAAAGTGGCGAAGGCTGGTCGATCACACAGGCGGTTTTTGACCGGGCCGCGATCCTGATGGCCTTCGAACAGGTTGGCGGCGCGCAAGCCTGCCTCGACATGGCGGTGGAATACGCCAAGAACCGGTTCGCCTTCGGGCGCGCGATCGGCTCCTACCAGGCGATCAAGCACAAGCTGGCGGATATCTATGTGGCCACGGAGCTGGCCCGCGCCAATGCTTATTACGGCGCCTGGGCCCTGGCGGCGGATGCGCCCGATCTGCCCATGGCGGCGGCGGCGGCCCGTGTCGCGGCCTCCGAGGCCTATAACCTGGCGGCCCGGGAAAATATCCAGACCCACGGCGGCATGGGCTTCACATGGGAGTTCGACTGCCATCTGTATTATCGGCGGGCGAAATTGCTCTCGCTTGCCCTGGGCGGCGAGCGGCGCTGGAAAGACCGGCTGGTCAGCCAGCTCGAAGCCCGCAATACCATTGGCGAGGAGTAGCCAGGATGGATTTCAACGATACACCGCAAGAAGCCGAATTCCGCGCCGAAGCGCGCGATTGGCTGGCCAACAACGCGGAGCGCAAGGCGCCCGGCAAAGTCTACAAGTACCAACGCGGCGAGCCGGAATTGATCCCGGCCGCGCGGGCCTGGGAGGCCACAAAATTCGAGGGTGGATTTTCCGGCATCGCCTTGCCGAAGGAATACGGCGGCCGCGGTGATACACGATTGCAGCAGATTATCTTCGCGGAGGAGGAAGCCAGCTATCTGATCCCGCCGCCCATCTTCTCCATCAGCCACGGCATGGCGGTGCCCACATTGTTGACCTACGCCACGGAGGCGCAAAAACAACGCTATGTGCCGGCGACACTGCGGGGGAACGAAATCTGGTGCCAGATGTTTTCCGAACCGGCGGCGGGCTCCGATCTGGCCGGATTGCGGACCCGTTCGGTGCGCGATGGCGATGACTGGATCATCAATGGCCACAAGATCTGGACCTCGGGCGCGCATTATGCGGATATGGCGATCCTGGTCACCCGCAGCGACCCGGACGCGCCAAAGCACAAGGGCTTGACCTATTTCTTCCTCGACATGACATCGCCCGGCATAGAGGTCCGGCCGATCCGGCAGATCTCCGGCTATTCGAATTTTAACGAGGTCTTCCTGACCGATCTGCGCATTCCCGATACCCAGCGCCTCGGTGACGAGGGGCAGGGCTGGCAGGTGGCGATCACGACCTTGATGAACGAACGGGTCAGCTCCGGCATTCGCCCGGCCCCTGATTTCGAGGATATCTTCGATTTGGTCCGCATGACCGAACTGGAGACCGGCCCGGCGATTGCCGATGGGGCGGTGCGCGAAAAGCTGGCGGATTGGTATATCAAGGCCCAGGGCGTGAAACTGATCCGGGCGCGGCTGATGACGGCCCTGTCGCGCGGCGAGCGGCCGGGGCCGGAGAATTCCGTCTCCAAGCTGGTCTCCAGCTTCCGGCGTCAGGAAATCGCCCATTTCGGCATGGATTTGCTGGACATGGGCGGCGGCATGATGGACCCGGACGTAGCACCCATGCGGGCCATGTATCAACAGGCCCTGCTGGATGCACCGGGCGGACGGATCGCCGCCGGATCGGACGAAATACTGCGCAATATCATCTCCGAACGGGTCCTTGGCCTGCCCCCCGATATCCGCGTCGATAAGGAATTGCCATTCGACAAGCTTCCAAGCAGCCGATAGCATTTTCCGTTCCAACCCGAAAAACGCTACGCCTTCTTCTCCCAGCCACCGGCTTCCGTCTGCTGCCAATAGGTCAGCGTGAAGCCCTGGTCGAGATAGCCGCGCCAGCGGGTTCGGGCGGCGGCGACCATGGCGTCGTTGCGGCCGTCGAACATATCGATGATGCGGGCGTAGCTCTCTCCGTTCGCGGGCTCGCGCCCGTCAACGGCGACCAGGACATCGGCCCCGTTGGGGTTTTCGTCCCCGGCCGTCAGATAGATGGGCTGCGCCTCCGCGTTGCCGTCGCCCATCGTGCCGTGGGGCAGCCAGGAGCGGTCTTCGTAGGTCCACAACACGGCGTTCAGGTCCTCGGCCCGTTCCTTGGAGCCGGTCAGCACCACGGCGCGGTGGCCGCGCTCGAGGGCCTTTTCCAATAGCTTCGGCAGGGCGCGTTCAAGGGGCCAGTGCAGCAGGTGATAGAACCCGACATCAGTCATGGGGCGTCATGGGGTCATGTCCGCTGGTTATTTGCCGCCCTCGTAATGGTTGGCCACCAGGCGGTCGAGCATGCGCACGCCCCAGCCCGTGCCGCCCTTGGGCACCGTGGGCTTGCCGGTATCGGCCCAGGCGGTGCCGGCGATATCCAGATGCGCCCAGGGCACTTTATTG
This sequence comes from Alphaproteobacteria bacterium, assembly GCA_029937535.1. Classification (GTDB taxonomy): domain Bacteria; phylum Pseudomonadota; class Alphaproteobacteria. The sequence continues at coordinate 2,704 of JAPYPT010000040.1, read as the reverse complement.
ACATAGCGCTGCATGAACTGCGCGGCGGTGATGGAGCCCGCGGCCGGGCCGCCGATGTTCTTCATATCGGCGATGGGGCAATTGATAATCTTGTCATAGCCTTCGGTGAGGGGCATGCGCCAGACCTTTTCGTTGACCTCCTCGCCGGCCTCGGACAATTGTTTCGACAGCTTGTCGTCGTTGGAGAACAGGCCCGCGTGTTCGTGACCGAGGGCGGTGATGATGGCGCCCGTTAGGGTCGCCAGGTTGACCATGAATTGCGGCTTGAAACGGTCCTGGGTGTACCAAAGCGCATCGGCCAGAACCAGGCGCCCCTCGGCGTCCGTATTCAGGATCTCGATGGTCTGGCCGGACATGGAGGTGACGATGTCGCCGGGCCGCTGGGCATTGCCGTCGGGCATGTTCTCCACCAGGCCAATGACGCCGATCACATTGGCCTTGGCCTTGCGCCCGGCCAGGGCTTTCATCAGGCCGGTCACGGCGCCGGCGCCGCCCATGTCCCATTTCATCATGCCCATGCCGGGGCCGGGTTTGAGCGAGATGCCGCCGGTATCGAAGGTCACGCCCTTGCCCACGAAGGCAATCGGTTTGGTCCTGGCGCCGGCGCCCTGCCAGCGCATGATCACCATCTGGCTTTCCCGACGGCTGCCCTGGCCCACGCCCAACAGGGCGCCCATGCCCAGTTTGGCCATGCGGGACTCATTCAGCACCTCAACCTTAACGCCAAGTTTGGCCAGGGTTTTGCATTCCTTGGCGAAACTTTCGGGATACAGCACATTGGCCGGCTCGCTGACCAGGTCACGGGTCATGAAGACGCCATCGGCGATCGCATCCAAGGACTTGAATGCCTTCCGCGCGGCCGCCGCGCCCTTGATTTGCACCGCCACCGCCGTCACGCTTGGCTTGTCACTGGCCTTCAGCTTGGTGCGGTATTTGTCAAAGCGGTAAGAGGCCAGCCGCGCGCCATAGGCCAGGCTGGCGGCGCCCAGGGCGGCATCGACCTTGGCGCCCTTGACGTTGTCGCAGACAAAGGTGATGGATTTGACACCGCTGGTGGCCAGACGCTGCATGGCCGATCCGCCGACATTTTCCATTACCTCGCGCTTGATATTCTTCGCCTCGCCGATGCCGGCCAGCAAGACCCGGTCGGCGCCGATGCCGGCCGGGGCGATGACATCCAGCCATTGCCCCTTGCCACCAGTGAAGCGGGAGCCCTTGATCGCCTTGCTCAGCGCGCCCTTGGACGCCTTGTCCAATTGCTTGCCCGTGGCCAGCAAGGTGCCGCCCTTCAAAACGCCAATCACAAGGGCGCCGGAATTGGGCAGTTTCGGTTCGGTGATGGTGATCTTCATGGCTGTCCTCAAAAAAATGGCCTCGGCTTGAGACTTGGAATTCGTCTGACGGGTATCTTAACCCGTATTTCTCACACTAACCATGGCTTGCAAGTGCGCAAATTCCGCCCTGGTTCATATTGTAGGGTTGGCCGGGAATGGTTACTCTGGCCGGCGGACATCAGCAGGGATGATCAACGCCATGGCGCTTACAGACGCGATCACCGCGATGAATTTCGATGACTTGATCGAATTCGACCCGGAGGCCCGGCTGGTGCGCAAAAAGCTGTTCCAATCCGACACCGTTGTCTGCGAACTGGTCTGCTATGAGCCGGGACAGTTCACCAAACCCCACGTTCATCCCAATCAGGATGAGATATTCTTTTGCCTCGGTGGCAAGGGCATCATCACCTTCGCGGGCCGGGATGATATGGCCATCGGCAAGGGCAGCGTAATCTTCGTGCCAAGGGGCACGGAACACGGGGTCAATACAATCGATGACGAGCGCCTGGTTCTGGTCTTTACCAAGGGGCCGGGCCTGCCCAACCCGCCGCGCGAGAGGGGAGGCGTCCGGAATGGGTAATGTGGAACGGGTCGATAAGACCCTGCCGCTCAACGACATGATTTACCATGTCCGCAAGGATGCGGCGTTGCGCGAACGCTGGCTTTCGGATCTGGAAAACCTATGCCGGGAATTCGGCTGCTCCGATCGGGAATATCAAAAGCTTAGGGCGGTGGACGTCCCCGGCCTCATGGACATCGGCGTGCACCAATATTTGATACCGCACATTCTGCGGCTGTTTTATGGCGTGACCGGCATGACCAACAACCATCCGGCCATGACAGCCTATCGGGACGCCTTTCCGGAAGAGGCCCGGGCGGCACTAGACGGCACGAAGTGGGACGGCGGGACAAAAACCGATGGCTAAGATCGCCGCCGCAATGGCCATGACCCATTCGCCGGGGCTGACCGGCTGGTTCGATGCCGCGCCACAGGAAGAGCAGGCCATGGCCCTGTCCGCCTTCCAGGCCATGCGCGATCATCTGGATGAGCGGCAGATCGATCTGCTGGTCATCGTCGGCAACGATCATCTGCTGAATTGGCCCTTGAGCAACACGCCGGAATACACCGTGGGCGTGGACGAGAAGCACACCGGGCCGGCGGACTGGTATGATGAATGGCTTGGGCTGGAAAAATATCAGGTGCCGGGCCACGGCGCCTTGGCGCGTTTCGTGGTCAACCAAAGCGCCCGCCACGGCCTGGCCATGGCGCACAAACGGGACATGCAGTTCGACGATTCCGTTTCCGTGCCCCTGGCCTATCTGAACCCCGGGATGAACCGGCCCATTGTCCCCATAACGCTGAATTGCAC
>JAPYPT010000356.1 GCA_029937535.1 Alphaproteobacteria bacterium | reverse complement strand
AGGTCTTCCTGTTCGATGAGCCCTTGTCCAACCTGGATGCCAAGCTGCGCGTGCAAATGCGCACCGAAATCAAAAAGATCCATCAACGAGTCAAGACTACGGTGGTCTATGTCACCCACGATCAGGTCGAGGCAATGACTTTGGCCGACCGGATCGTTGTGATGAACAATGGCATTATCGAGCAGGTCGGATCGCCGGAGGAAATGTACGACGATCCCAAGACCTTATTTGTGGCCTCCTTCATCGGCTCCCCTTCGATGAATTTCATACCCTGCCGTGTTGAAGCGGCGGACGGCGGTTTGGCCGTCAGGCTGACGGATAATCTGTCCTTTGCCGTGCCGGATGACCGCGCCGACCGTTACGGCCCCGCAATCGGAAAAGAGATTCTGTTCGGCATTCGACCCGAACATGTGACCGACATACGCCCCCATACTGATCCTACATATCACGACTTCACTTCGGATGTTATCGTCCTCGAACCCATGGGCATAGATACCATGGTGTTCATCAATATCGGCGAGACCGAAATCACCACCCGGTCGCGGCCGAGGGCGGTCAGCCAGGTGGGCCAGCCGATGGAGTTCACCATCGACATGGCGCATATGCATCTGATCGACACGGAATCCGATGTCGTCTTATAACTGCAAGCGGCGACGCCTGATATCACTCACTTACGGCACCAGAACAGGTACATGCTGTTAAAGGTTCGCGGGTTGTCCCGTTCGAACGCCGACCAATGATCCAGCGTGCCCGGCGGCGGGTCGCCGGGGAAGGCATCCGCATAAGCCTGCAAGGTTTCGTCCGGCAGATTAAAACCATGAAATTCGAGCCCGTGCGCGGTCATGAAGTCACTCATCTCCGGGATCGTGCATGGCCGCTCACTGACATGCAGGGCGAGATCGCGGAAGCCGCTCTTGGTGAAGAAATCGGCTGAATTGGTGAGTGCGAAGCCGTCTTCACTGGATGCGCGGTTCAGCACCTTTCGGCGATAGGCGCGCAGCCCGTCATCGTCCGTGTCCGGACCCGGCCACTCTGGGTCTTCGGACAGCGTCTGAATAACCCGGCGTGAAACAGCGCTGTAGAGCCCGATCAGCATCAGCCCGCCGGGGCGGAGCCGGCCGAGCAGCGAGCGCCACCCTTCATAGGGTTCGGCCATGTGATGCAGGACGCCGACGCATTCGATCACATCGAAGCGATCGTCGATCTCGTCGAGGCACAGGATGTCGCCAATCGCGAAGCGCAGGTTCACGACCCCCAGCGCTTCGGCCATGCGCGCGCCGTAGGCCAGGCTTGGCGCGCTCAGGTCGATCGCCAGGACCCGGCTGTCAGCGCCAAAGCCCATGGCCGCATGGACCGCCTGACGGCCGGTGCCGGCGCCAGCGATCAAAACATCGCACGGGCCATCGATGACGGCGAGCGCGTCGGCGGAGAAATAGCCGCGCATGGTTTCCTTGGCGCCTCCCGGCGCCGGCGCCTGTAGGCTGAGCCAACGCGGATACGGGTCGTTGGTATACTGGCCGGCGACCTGTTGCGACGTTTCGTCAGTGACCGTCGTCAACCGGCGCAGGCTGTCCACATGGGTGGCCTCAATCCGGCGGGCGTTGAGTTCGTCGTGCAGCACGGCACGCAAGGCCTGGGGCGACACCTTGTCGGCTGCGCGCGCCGCGCGACCGAGCGTTTCGTGAAACGGACGGTACAGCGACAACAGCAGGAACGCGCCGCCCGCCGTCCCGTCGCCCTCAAACATCGCGTCGATATCCACCTTCATTTCGCCCAGACGAGCCATTTCGTCTTCGTCTGCAAAGAAAACGTACTCGTTGTTCAAGCACTGCCGGATCAGTACGCAAGCGAATTGATAGACCGGACGCGCCATGAGCAGTGTCGGCGACAGCAACAGACGCCGCCGCAGCGCGGTCAGCAGGAACTCGATCTCGATGTCGGCGACGACGCCATGGATCAGGGCGGCCGCGAACAATCGATGGCGCAACAGCGGCGCGCCCTTGCGAGTGAGCAGTGCCGCTGCTGCGTCCCAACCGTCGGTCCGGCCGCGCGCCAGCACATTGGCGAGTGGCGGGCGGCATTTCAGAAAGGCAAGTGAACCGTTGCACAGCGCCTGGCGGTCGACATTCGCGAACGCGAACGCGGCTACCAGACCGCGCGGCGAAACGTCGGTCTGGGCATTGAATTCATAGCGCTGCAGCAGCCCGGCCAGCAGCCGTGCGGCCTCCGGATAATCCGGCCGAGCCGCCAGCGCGTGCGAGCACTGCTCGACCGCCGCCGCCGCCTCGGGTCCGGTCAAAGGTCCATTCACCTTCAACAACTCCCCTCCCGAAGATCGCTTGTATGGCGAGACCATCAGTTTATCGTTCTGTACCTCTACCGCGCAATCCCGAAGTATTTGCCGCCCGCGCCAACGACGCAGTTTGCCTATCGCAGCCTGATCGATGGGTAACGGCGCGTCCAGCCGCCGCTACTCCTCGCCCTGTCCTGGTACCGGGGTCGCCGCCTTGGGGCCCATGTGGATGGCCTTCTCCCGGCCGCCATGTTTGGCGATCAAGGCGTTTTGCATATCTTTCGCCGCGCGGTCGGTGGCGACGGGGTCGCAAATATCGCGAAGGTGCCCCTCGTATTCCGCCACAACGTCCCCGTAGTCGGCATCGCCGGCAAGATTAACGGTTTCTTCCGGATCAGCCACGAGGTCGTACAGCTCCGCCTCATATTCAGCGTAGTAGATGAATTTGTAGCGCCCTTTCCGGATCATGAACGCCCCTGACGGCGAGGAGGCCGCATGGTACTCGCTGAATACAATCCGGCTGTCGTCGTCCGCCCCATGGCCGATGTCAAACCAGGAAGCGCCCTTTAGGTCTTTCTCTCCATCAACAAGGTCGAGGTCAACGCCATCCAGCACTGTTTGATAACTATCCAGAAGCGATACCGGCGTTTGGCAGACTTTGCCGGCAGGCACGCCATCGCCGGTGACGATCAAGGGAATGCCGGCGCTTTCTTCATACAGGTTTGATTTCCCCCACATGCCCCGGGCGCCCACATTGTCGCCGTGATCGGAGGTGTAGATCACCCTGGTGTTGTCAGCTAGTCCGGTATCCGCCAGGGCCGCCAGGACGCGGCCGATCTGTGCGTCGATAAAGGTACACAGACCAAAATAGGCCGCAACCGCCATTTTACGCCGCTCCGGTGTCAACTGACGGTCGACCTGCTGAAAATCATCCATCCGCTGTAACCAGGGATGGCGGACATAACCGGTTTCGGGGTCCAGCTTCCTGGGTGGCAAATCTTCAAGCGGATACATATCGTAATATTCCTGGGGCACGACCAGGGGAAAGTGGGGCGCAACAAAGCCCAGATAAAGCACCCAGGGTATATCCTCCGGCCCACCAGTGCGGGCTTCCGCAGTGGCCTGCAACCAAGCACAGCCCTCATCAGCGATCGATATGTCATACCGGTTATAGTTGGATTCGCCGGGCCCGATCTCGTTCAACATCTTTGACGGCCGTTCATCGGGCAACGGATCACGGATCGAACCCCAGATCTGACCGATACCGTCCATGACATGCATGGGCACGATCTGTTTCGAAAACCCGGTCGGCAAATCCTCGCCGCGATAATGCAGCTTGCCAATAGATTCAGCCCGCAAGCCCTCGTCGATCAACCGATGACCCCAACCCTTGATCGCGCCATCGTAGGGCATGGCGTTGTCCCAATATTTCGTTTCATGGGCATATCGCCCGGTCGCGAAGGCGGCACGCGAGGGAATGCAAATCGGCGAATTGGTATAGGCCGAGGTAAAACGCGTACCCTGGGCGGCCAAGCGATCAAGGTTCGGTGTTTTGACCTGGCCATGGCCATAACAACCCAGCATTTTTGGGTTATGTTCATCGGACATGATGTAGAGAAGATTTTGCGGTTTCATATTTATTGTCCCAACTCCAGATTTTGGCCTACGGCAATCATGCGAGCCGCCTGGCCCGTGGGCTTTCGTCCATCAATCCCGCCAGGTGATGTGCCAAACGCAAAGACAAACGCGCCTTCACATCACCATGGGCCACGCTGTCCCAGAGATTATCTGTTTCATCGGGATCCGTCTCCAGGTCATACAATTCACCCCAATCGTGGCCCGTGTAAATGGTCATGCGGTAACGCTCATCGACCAGAGAGCGGACGCGGGCGGGTTCATCGAAACCCAACCGAGGCCCGCTGTCATTATATTCGATCAACAGATCGTCCCGTAGGCCGTCCCCTCCGGCCAGGTTTCCCAGGAAGCTGTTACCCGCAAGGCCGGCATAGGGCGCGATGCCGACGCGCTCAAGAATGGACGCCGGTATATTGATGGTCGATGCCAGCGCCCCAGTGCGCATGGGCTTTCTGCTGTCAGGGTCCGACCAAATAAACGGCACGCGAGTAATGCCAGCGAACGGCAATGCGCCTTTGTAAAGCATGTTGAAGTCGCCCAGATAGTCGCCGTGATCGGAATTGAAACACACAACAGTGTTGTCATGCAGCCCTGTTGCTTCAGGCAATTCATGATGTCGCCAACCGCGTCGTCGATGCAGGTGATCATCCCGGCGGTCAGGGCCATGACCTGGCTTA
>JAPYPT010000039.1 GCA_029937535.1 Alphaproteobacteria bacterium | reverse complement strand
ACCCATCAGCCGAGCTGGCTTCGATGTGAATAACCTATCGAGACTCCACATCTAGGCGTTAGGCGCCTTCCTCTTCCGGCCAGACTTCCGCCAGGATGCGGAAGGCGGAGGCGGCGACGGGCCAGCCGGCGTAGTGGGCGGCGTGGGTGATCATGCCCTCTATGCGCTCCCGGGGCAGGCCCAGGTTGTTGGCGGCGCGGAAATGGATGCGCTGTTCGGCCTCCCGGTTCAGGGCCACCAGAATGGTGCAGGTGAGCAGGGAGCGTTCCTCGAGGCTTAACTCCTCGCCCTGCCAGACATCGCCGAACAGGTGTTCAAGGCTGTAGCCGACGAATTTCTTCGGCACGCGGGGACCGGCCTCGCTGCCTTTCAGGAGGATGCGGGCCAGGGCCTTGCCTTTTTCGCGTTTGTCGCTGCTCTCGCTCATAATGTTTGTTCCTTCATGGTCACGTTCATTTGCAGATTGCGCAGGCCCAACAAGCGGTTGTTGGGGACCCAATGGGCCCCGCCAAGCAATTCGAATTGGTCGATGCGGGCCAATAATTCCTCGATGGCGATCCTGATCTCCAGGCGCGCCAGACCGGCGCCCAGGCAGACGTGGGCGCCGAAGCCGAAGCCTATGTGGCGGTTGGGCCGGCGGGTGATGTCAAATTCAAAGGGCCGCTCGAATATCTCCCCATCGCGGTTGGCGGACATTTCCCAAATGGTCAGTTTGTCGCCCCGTTTCAGTTGCCTGCCGTGAAATTCGGTATCCTTGGTCACGGTACGGCGTTTGTAGATCGAGGGTGTCATCCAGCGGACGAATTCCTCAATCGCGGATTTGACCAAGGCGGGATCGTCGCGCAGTTGTTGCAGTTGCCCGGGATGTTCGATCAAGGCCCGCATGCCGCCGCCGATGGCGCCCCGCGTGGTCTCGGCGCCCGCGGGAAACAATAGCACGAAGAAATTCACCAATTCCTCGTCCGTCAGGGCCCGGCCGTCGTCCTCGTCCAGACGGGCCTGGACGATTTTGGAGAGGATATCGTCCTGGGGATGGCGCCGTTTCTCGGCAACGATCTCGGAGGCATAGGCCAGGATCTGGAGGTAGAATTCCTTGGCCAGAACGTTGGGGCTGTCCGCCGCCAGGCCCTGGTCAATCCAATCGCACAGCTTTAACCGGTCTTCCTGGGGCACGCCGAGGACGATGCAGATAGCCTGCAAGGGCAGTTCGCGGGAAAAATGGCTGATGAAATCAAACGCCTCGCCCAGGGGAAAATCGTCGATCAACAGGTTGGCCCGGCGGCGCAGCTCCGTCTCCAATTGCCCCACCGCCTGGTTGGTGAAGCCTTTGTTAACCAGGCTGCGCAGCGCCCGGTGGTGGGGGTCGTCGGTGTAGTTCAGGATTTTACCGGCGGCGCGCTCGTCCTTCATGGTGGTGCCGCCGCCCGTGCGGTCACCGCCCGTGTTGGAGGAAAAAATCTCCGGCGTGCGCAGCACCTCCATGATGTCGCCATGGCGGCTGACCACCCAAAAACCCTCGCCATCCGGTGTTTTGGGCGTTGGCTCGTGCCAATGCACCGGATCGTTTTCTCGGAGCCAGGTAAAAAAGCCGTGCGGGAAACCATTTCCGAAGCTTTTGTCGTCGGACAGATCGACGGGGGTCATATCCAAGGCTTTATTCATGATCAAACGCCCTCTCCCAAACGCAATTGCATACTCGGCTGCCCGCGCAAACTCATATTATTGCGCCAGTTGACATCGCCGGACGGCAGGCTGAGCGCGGGATAGCGGCGCAGCAAGGCCGGCAGGGCCACCTCCATCTCCAGCCGCGCCAGGGGTCCGCCAAGGCAGAAATGCAGGCCATAGCCGAACGCAACATGCTGTTTGCTGTCCGCCCGGCGGATATCGAAACGGTCCGGCGCATCGAATTTGCGCCGGTCGCGATTGGCCGCCAGGCAGTAGAGATAGACCTTGTTGCCCTTGGAAATGTGCTGGCCGTGCCATTCGAAACCCTCGGCCGCGAAGCGGGTCAGCATGAACAGGGCGCCGTCATAGCGCAGAATTTCCTCCACCGCGCCGGCCACGACAGTGCCGTCATCGCGATTTCGACGCAGATCGGCCATTTGATCCGGGTTCCGGATTAAGGTGCGCAGGCCGTTGGAGAGCAAATTCATCGTCGTCTCGTGACCGGCGAAGAGGAACAGGATCAGGTTGCCGATCAGCTCTTCCGTGCTCATTTTGTCGTCGCCGTCACCGGCGATCAACTTGTCGATAATGGCGTCTTGCGGATTGGCCCGGCGCCCGGCGATGAATTCCGTCAAATAAGCGGTCATTTCCGCCGCCGCATGGGCCGGCGGGCGGATAATATCCTCCCCCGGCGCACCCAGCCCCTTGGCGATGTCGTCGGACCAGCGGTGCAGATCCTTCAATATCGTCTTGGGCACCCCGATCAGCAGGGCGATGACCGCGGCCGGCAGGGGGTAGGCGAAGGATTTCACAAAATCGACATCACCCGCCTCGGGCATCGCCGCCAGCAACTCGTCGACCAGCGCTTCAATCTGGGGCCGCAGGCCCTCGATCGCCGTGGGCGTCAGGCCCCGGTTCGCCAATTTGCGCAGGCGGGTATGGTCGGGCGGCTCGGCGATGACCATCCAGGTTTTCAGGGAAGAGGCATAGGCGCGGTAGGTCTCGCGGAATTCCTCCTCGAACAGCTCGGCGGGGGGCATGGGCCGGGACACCGCCAGCCGTCGGTCGTGAAAGCCGCTTTTGACATCGTCATAACGGGTCACCATCCAGGCCCCAGCCGCCGCCGACCAATGCACCGGGTCCTCATCCTGCAGGCGCTGCAACAGGGGCACGGGATCGGCCAGATGCGGGATCTGGTTCGGGTCCACCTGAAGGGTCGGCTCAACCATGCCCATGGGGGACTACTTTTTCCAGCCGCTGGAGATCCCCGCCATCAGGCCGCCATCGACGATAATGTGCTGGCCGTTCAGCCAACTGATCTGGCCCTCCGCCAGGTTGACCAGAGCCTCGCCAATATCGCTCGGCTGGGCTGAACGCCCCACGACGTCGATCATGGACTGCATGACCTCTTCGCCCACGTCCGTTGTGAAGTCGGGCAGAATGGGAGTGTCGATCGGGCCCGGGCCGACATCGTTGACCCGGATGCCGCGGGCCAGTCCCTTGCCGGCCAGGATCATGGTGTAGACCACCACCGCTTCCTTGGAGAAGGTATAGGCATCGGTCTCCACCGCCTCCGCGTTCTTGGCCCACCAGTCAACGGCGTCATCGAAACCATCGATGCCCATCACCTCGGTCAGAAAACCGCGCCGCTTGCGCCAGTTGTTGCCGGCGATGGAGGAAACGTTGACCACGGTGCCGCCATCGGCGATGCGCTCCCAGATATTCTCGGTCAAATAGCGCAGGCCGAAGAAATTGACTTTCATGGTCAATTCGCTGCCTACGGTGCCCGGCACGCCGGCCACGTTCACCAGGGACGAATAAGGGCCGGCCAGCTCCGCCAGCACCGCATCGATGCTGCCCGGATCACTCAAATCACAATGGTGATGGGTCACGTCCGGATTAGAGGACGGTTTGACATCCAATGATACGACGCCATGACCGCGCGCCAGCAAAAGCTTCGCCGTAGCCTCGCCAACGCCCGAGGCGCCGCCGGTTAACAGAACGGGATGTTCCAGGGCCATGATAATCCTCCTGCATATTCAAATTCGTTTTGCCCATTTGATACCGTCCCGTGCCTCCGGTTCCTAGAGAAATTTTACCCGGCCCTGCGCGAAGAGCGCAAATCATGCTATGGACACGGGATCAACGAGGCCCTCATGAGCGATCCAAAGATATTCCTAGAGCAAGCCGGCCAGCATGCCCGTTCCGGCGACCGGGACGGTGCGCTGCGGCTGTTGGCCGCGTTGCTGGCCGAACCGCGGGCGAGCGCCGAACTACTATTGCCAGCAGCCTTTCAGGCCTATCAGCTCGGCGAGCTTGGTCTGGCGGAGCGATTTCTGCGCCGGGCGGTCGAAACCGCGCCGGATTTCGCGCCCGCGCACACCAATCTGGGCAATATCCTGCGCGAACAGGGGCGCCTGGAAGAGGCCATCGCGGCAACCGAGACGGCCTGCGGACTGACGCCGGAAGATCCCATGAATTTCGCCAATTTGGGCAGTCTGTTTGAGCAAATCCAACGGCCCGACAAGGCGGAGGAAGCGTTTCACGAAGCCCTGGCCCTGGCGCCGGGAGAGCCGGGGTTGTTGGATGCGTTGGGGCGGGTGCTTTTGAAGCTGGCCCGGCCGGAGGACGCCATGGCGGCCCTGCAAGCGGCCATTGAGGTGGCGCCGAAATTGACCTCCGCGCATATCAACATGGGCAATCTGTATCAGGAAGCCGAACAATTCGACCTGGCTGCACGGGCCTACGTGACGGCGCTGGAAATTGAGCCGGGCGCACTATCCGCGCTCGGTAATCTGGCTCTCGTGCATTTTCGCCAGGACAAACTGGAACAGGCGGCGGCGGGTTTTGGCCGGGTCACTCAAATGGCGCCCCATGATCCGGTGGCCTTCAACAATCTGGCCCAGGTTTACTACCGGATGGGCCAGTTACCGGCGGCCCTGACGGCCTGCGACGGCGCCCTGGCTTGCGATCCCGGCAACCGCACGGCGTTGGCGAACAAAGTCATTGTGTTGCAGGAATTTCCCGACCGGGCGGCCGTTGCCTATCTGCAGAACTTCGATGCCTTCGTGACCGCCGCCCGGATCGACACGCCATCTGGGTATGATGATGTCGCGGCTTTCAACGAGGCCCTGTTTGGGGAGGTGGACGCCGAGCCCGACCGCTTCAGCGAACGGGGCATGTCACGGGCGCGGCAAACCCGCGATATCATGTTGGAACCGGGCCCGGCGGTGCGGGCCTACGCCGAGGTCATCAACGGCGCGGTGCGGGACTATATCGCCAAGCTGCCCACCGATCCCGGCCACCCCTTCCTCGCCACCACGCCATCCGCCTGGCGGCTGGAGGCCTGGGGCACCATCAGCCGGGTGATCGCGGCGGGCGAAGACACCCATATTCATCCCGACGCCTGGCTCAGCGGAGTTTATTACCCCCGCCTGCCCGATGCCGTGCGCAACGACCAGGACACGGGCGGATATTTGGAGGTGGGACGGGCACCGAACCATATTGTCCAAACCCAGCCCCCGGAATTAAAGGTCATCAAGCCGGAAATGGGCCTGCTGGTGCTGTTCCCATCCTACATTTATCACCGAGTCCTGCCATTTAGCTCAAGCGCGCCCCGCATGAGCGTCGCCTTCGACGCGGTGCCGCTCCCGTGACCGATTGACCGGTTCCCTTGACGCCGGGGTGGGCTCTGGTAAATTGGAGCCCAATAGAAATTGCAATAATTGCGCGGACCGGTGTAACTGGTTCCATGAAGGGAACAACGAATGGTAGGGATTAAGGCGTATGGCGGCTATGTGCCCCGGCGCAGGTTGCCGCGTAGCGTAATTTTGGAGAATACAAGCTGGTTCAATGGCGCCCTGAAGGCCTACAGCAAGGGCGAACGTTCCATGTGCAATTGGGACGAGGACGCCCTGACCATGGCGGTCGAGGCCTGTCGCGATTGCCTGGATATGACGCGCCCCGACGACATCAGGGCGATCTATATCGCATCGACCACATTGCCGTTCACGGACCGGCAGAATGCCGGCGTTCTGGGCACCGCCCTGAACCTGGGCCAGAACATGATGACCATGGACATCACGTCCTCGCAGCGGGCCGCCACCTCCGGCCTGATCAACGCCTTGAGCGTGGTCCAGGGCACGGGCGGCAGCGCCCTGTTCGCGACCGGAGAACACCGGCGCAGCCGGACCGCCAACACCAACGAATTGATGTACGGCGACGGCGGCGCGGCCTTGTTATTGGGCAGCGAAGATGTGGTCGCCGAATATGTGGGCGCCGGTCAGATCGCGGTGGATTTCGTGGATCATTACCGCGGTCAGAATTCTGACTTTGACTACAATTGGGAAGAACGCTGGATCCGCGACGAAGGATTTATGAAAATCGTCCCCGAAGCGGTACAAGCCGCGCTGGATAACACCGGGCTGTCCGCCGAAGACATTGACCATTTTGTCATGCCGGGCACGATCCGCAATATCGCCTCAATGGTGGGCAAGCGTTGCGGCATGCGGGAGGAAGCAGCCCGGGACAACCTGCACAATGTGATGGGTGAAGCGGGCACCTCCCACGCCTTGGTCATGCTGGTGGATTGTCTGCAGGATGCCGAACCGGGTCAGACCATCATGGTGATCGGCTGGGGCCAGGGTTGTGATGCCCTGATCTTCAAGACCACGGATTTGCTGCCCACCATGGCCAACCGCCAGGGCATCAAGGGCCATCTGGCCCACCGCAAGGAAGAGAGCAACTACAACAAGTTCTTGGCTTTCAACGGCTTGGTGGAGCAGGACGGCGGGCTGCGTTCGGAGACCGATAAACAGACCGCGTTGACCACCTTGTACCGGAACCGGGAAATGGTGATCGGTTTTGTCGGCGGCAAATGCTCCCAATGCGGCACGGTGCAATATCCAAAATCGCGGATTTGCGTCAATCCCAATTGCGGCGCCATCAATACCCAGGATAATCACCGAATGGCCGAAACCTCGGCCACGATCCAATCCTGGACGGCGGATAATCTGACCTACGCGCCGGACCCGCCGCATCATTTCGGCATGGTCACCTTTGGTGAAGGCGGCCGCATGATGGCGGATTTCACGGACGTGGACGAAGGCGGCGTCGCGGTCGGCGATGAATTCCGCATGGTCTTCCGCATCAAGGCAGCGGACGAGAAACGTAATTTCAACAAGTATTTCTGGAAGGCAGCGCCCAAGGTTCAGGCGTAACATTCAAGCGCCCGGTGGCGCCAATAGGAGAAAGAAACATGGCCTCAGGTATTAGAGATAAAGTCGCTATTCTTGGCATGGGTTGTTCGAAGTTCGGAGAACGTTGGGATTGCGATGCGGAAGATTTGATTGTCGAAGCTTATGCGGAAGCGATGGAGGATGCCGGCATTGAAACCAGCCAGATCGATGCCGCCTGGTTCGCCACCGCGATCGAGGAAGTGCATGTGGGCAAGTCCGGCGTGCCGCTGTCCGTGGCCTTGCGCCTGCCGAACATCCCCGTTACCCGGGTCGAGAACTTTTGCGCCTCGGGCACCGAAGCGTTCCGCGGCGCGGTCTATGCGGTTGCCTCCGGCGCCGCCGATATCGCCCTGGCCCTTGGCGTCGAAAAACTGAAAGACACCGGTTATGGCGGCCTGCCCCAGCGCGGCAGCGGCCCCCTGAACGACATGATCAAGAACAATGGCTCCGCCCCTGGCGGTTTTGCCCAATTGGCCACGGCGTACTCGGAAAAGCACGGCGTAGACATGGACACCGTGAAACGGGCCATCGGCTCCATCTCGGTGAAAAGCCACGCCAATGGCGTCAAGAACCCTAAGGCTCATTTGCGCAAGGCTATTCCGCTGGAAACGGTGTTGGCCGCACCGATGATCGCGGCCCCGTTGGGTCTGTTCGATTGCTGTGGCGTATCCGACGGCTCCGCCGCCGCCATCGTGACAACGCCGGAGATCGCCGCCTCCCTGGGCAAACAGGAGCGGATCACCGTCAAGGCCCTGCAGCTTGCCGTCTCCAACGGCGTGGAATCGGCCCATAATTCCTGGGATGGCAGTTATTTCCTGACCACCCGCAAGGCCGCCGAGCGGGCTTATAAAGAGGCCGGCATCGAAAAGCCACGGGAACAGATCGACATGTTCGAATGCCATGACTGCTTCTCGATCACCGAGATGGTCACCATGGAAGATCTGTATATCTCCAACGAAGGCGAAGCCTGGCGCGACGTGCTGGACGGCTTCTACGATGCGGACGGCGAGATCCCCTGCCAGATCGATGGCGGCCTGAAATGCTTCGGCCATCCCATCGGCGCTTCCGGCCTGCGCATGCTGTATGAAATGTACAACCAGCTCCTGGGCCGGGCCGGCGAACGTCAGTTGAAAGATCCCACCTTCGGGATGACACACAATCTTGGCGGACAGCCCCATCAGAACGTCTCATCCGTGGCCATCATTGGCCGCGAGGGCGCCTGATTTAGACCACCATATGACATGAGGGAAAGGGGACGCCACGGCGTCCCCTTTCTTATTGTAATGACCTGATGAAGACACTGGCCCTCAATATCAACCAACGTATTTTCTATGGCTGGATCATTTTACTGATCGCCGCCCTGGGAATTTTTGTCAGCGGTCCGGGGCAGTCCCATACCTTCAGCGTCTTTTTGGTTCACATACAGGCCGATCTTGGGCTATCGGCGACCGCTGTGTCCTCGGCCTACGCCTTCGCCACATTGCTGGCGGCCTTTGGCCTGCCGTGGATGGGCCGCTTTCTGGACCGCGCCGGCGCCCGTTTCCTCCTACTCGGCGTGACCTTTGGTTTGGGCCTGGCCTGCATGGCGTTCGGCGCGGTGGCTGGGTTTTTGTGGCTTGCCGTGGGCTTCGCCGCCCTGCGTTTCTTAGGCCAGGGCAGCCTCGCCCTAGGTTGTTCAAACCTGGTATCTCAATGGTTCGACCGCCGCCGGGGATTCGCCGTCAGCCTCATGGCCATGGGTTTTTCCGCCTCCATGGCGGTACATCCACCGCTTTCCCAATGGCTGATCGACACGGTCGGGTGGCGCCAGGCCTGGGTTTGGCTCGGGGTCAGCACATGGGTGCTTTTACTGCCGCCGGTTTTGTTTCTGGTCCATAACCGGCCCGAAAATCTGGGCCTCGCGCCCGATGGCGATGCCGAAGGCATGGCGTCCGCCACCACCCTTTCCAGCGCCGAGCATGGCCTGACCCTTGCGGAGGCCGTGGCGACCTCCACCTTCTGGATACTTAGTGCCGGGCTATTCGGTTTGTCCATGCTGGTCACGGCGCTGCATTTCTTTCAGGTCTCGATCCTGACGACCCAAGGCTTGAGCGAAGCGGCGGCGGCCCGGATCTTTCCGGTTTCCGCCCTGGTCATGGTCATCACCATACCTCTTATCGGCCGGGCCTTGGACCGCTTTGCCACCAACCGGGTGTTTATCTTTGGTCTCGCGGTCATGGTCGCCTCCTTGACCAGCGCGGCCATGGTCCATGATCTGACCTCGGCGATGATTTACGCCGTGGCCTTTGGCTTGAACAATGGCTGTACGATGACTTTTTTCGGCTATATGTGGCCCCGCTATTTCGGCCGCAAGCATCTGGGTTCAGTTCAGGGTACCGGCCAGATGATCGGCATATTCGGGGCCTCCCTTGGCCCCCTGCCCTTGGCTATCGCCTTTGATTTGACCGGCAGCTACCGGGAAACCCTGCTGCTGCTGGCAGCCTATCCGGTCTGTTGTGCCATTGCGGCGTTATTCTTAGCTACGCCGGCGAAATTGCTGGCACAACAAGCCGGATAAGAAACACCAGCCTTTTAAGCCGCCGCCTTGGCCGCTGCCGCTGCCCGGTCCAGGGCCTGGGCCAGATCGGCGATGATGTCATCAATGTGCTCGATACCCACCGATAGACGGATATAGCCTTCGCCAACACCCGCCGCCAATTTTTCCGCCGCGCTCAACTGAGAATGGGTGGTGGCGGCGGGGTGGATCGCCAGGCTGCGGCCATCACCGGTATTGGCCGCTTGCTGGAACAGCGCCAGTGCATTGATGAATTCACGGCCTGCAGCCAAGCCGCCCTTCATCTCCAGACCCACGCAGCCGCCATAGCCGCCATGAAGATACCTGTCCGCCCGGACCCTGTCTTCGCCGCCCCGCAGGCTGGGATAGATCACCCTGGCTACCCCGTCGTGGCGGTTCAAATAATCCGTCACCGCCTCGGCATTGCGGCAATGTTCGCGGATGCGCAGGGGCAGGATTTCGAGACCCTGGATGGTCTGGAGGGCATGGTCCGGGCTGACCGCCGGTCCCAGTTCCCGCAGCCGGGTCACGCGCGCCTTGATCGTCGCTGCCCAGACGGCGCCCTGACGGCTGGCCTCTGTCTGGTTCAACAACGGCTGGCGTTCGGGATGAGCCCGCCAATCGAAATTGCCGCCATCGACGATCAGACCGCCGATAAATTTGGAGGCGGCATACACGATCACCGCCGCGCCATGATCGAAGGGCCGGCACAAAATCGGCGCCGCCGTATTGTCGATGAACAGGGGAATGCCCAACCCGCGGCCGATGTCGGCGACCTCGGCAATGGGGAAGACCGAGAGGTTCGGGTTCGCCAGCGTTTCGCCATGGTAGGCGCGGGTCCGCGCGTCCGTGGCCCGGCGGAAATTCTCCGGGTCCGCCGGATCGACGAAACGGACCTTGATGCCTTGTTGTTGCAAGGTGCTGGCGGTCAAGTTCCAGGGGCCGCCATGCAGATCGGTGGCGCTGACAATATTGTCCCCCACCTGAGCGACATTCTGGATCGCCAGGGCCGTGGGGGCCTGCCCCGTGGGCACGGCCTGGGCCCCGGCTCCGCCCTCCAGCGCCGCGATCCGCTGCTCCAGAACATCGATGGCGCTGGTCTCCGGTTCATTTGTATTGCCGGCATGCAGGGCCAGGGTTTCCGGGTTTTGGCTGTTGGTCATGATTTTCGTCTCCCTTACGAGTTCATGCCAGCCCGGTACTAAACAAAAAAACCGCCGCAGTGTTGGCTGGGCGGTTGGTACCGACCGGTTTAGCTGCATTTATTCCGCGCCCGCAAGCTGGCTCAAATCGGCGCAAGGATCAGTCTAGGGTGGAGTTTTTAAGAGAGTCAAGTATGTTTTCAGATATGCAGATATTGTTATCTCTGCGCAAGTTTGTCTGATGGGGCCCGGCGGGCTATGGTGGGTGTCTGTATAAAATTTGGGTTGAGGGCGATGACGGCAGATAGATTTACGGCGGAATTTCCCTACACGGAAACGGTGCGAGGGCGCTTCGCGGACCGCTTGGCGAAGTTTGAAAGACACGAACATGACGGCGAAGGTCTGAAACATGCCGCCGTGACCATGACCTTGATCGATGATGGCACGGGACAAACCGCGTTTGTCTTGACCCGGCGCGCACCCCGGCTATCGTCCCATGCCGGGCAAAAAGCCTTGCCGGGGGGCCGTATCGATGCGGGCGAGACGGTCATCCAGGCCGGCCTGCGGGAGCTGTCGGAAGAGATCAATCTGCATCTGGGCGAGGACGCCGTGCTGGGCCTGCTGGACGACTATCCGACGCGGTCGGGCTATGTCATCACCCCGGTGGTGATCTGGGCCGGCAAGGGCGCCGAATTTTCGCCCAACCCCGACGAGGTGGCCAAGATCATGCCGATCACCTTGTCCGATCTGATGCGGCCCGATTCACCGGAATTCGAAACCATTCCGGAAAGCGATCGCCCCGTACTCAAAATTCGTTTCGGTGACGACCATGTGCATGCCCCCACGGCCGCCGTGATCCATCAATTCTGCGAAGTGGTCATGCGGGGCCGGCGTAACATCCGGGTGGATCACGTGGAACAGGCGGTCTTTGCATGGCGCTAGAGCAATTTTCAATTAATCGGGTGAGGCCAGGACATATTTAGCGCGACCCAAGTGATTGGTTCAATTGCTCTTTTCTTAAGAGTCCGAGCATGTTTAAAAAGAACATGCTCTAGGGAGACGATCATGAGCGAAATCATACGCCCAAGGCGCAGCGTGCTTTATATGCCCGGCTCCAACGCCAGGGCCCTGGAAAAGGCCAAGGAGCTGCCCGCCGACGTCCTGATCCTGGATTTGGAAGACGCCGTCGCCCCGAACGCCAAGGCGGCCGCCCGGGATCAAGTTGTCGAGGCTGTCGAGGCAGGCGGGTACGGGCCGCGCGAGGTGGTGATCCGCATCAACGGCTCTGGCAGCCCCTGGCATGCGGACGATCTGGCCGCCGCCGCCCGCTCGTCCGCCGCCGCCGTACTGTTGCCCAAGGTTGAAGGCGCCGGCCAGGTCCGCGCCGCCGCCGCCGCCCTGCCCGAGGGCATGGATCTGTGGTGCATGATCGAAACCCCCCTGGCCATCCTGCATGCGGAGGAAATCGCCGCCGCCTCGCCCAAAACCAAATGCCTGGTCATGGGCACCTCGGACCTGGCGACGGATCTGGGCGCCCTGCACACGCCGCACCGGGAGCCCTTCACCACGGCGCTGTCCATGTGCCTGCTGGCGGCGCGGGCCTACGGCCTGGCCGCCCTGGACGGCGTGTACCTGGATCTGAAGGACGACCAGGGCTTCGAAGCGGCCTGCCATCAGGGCCGGCAATTCGGTTTCGATGGCAAGACCCTGATCCATCCCCGCCAATTGACCGGGGCCAACAGAATATTCGCGCCCTCCAATGACGATATCGCCGAGGCGGACATTATCGTCACCGCGTTCGAACAAGCCCAGGCGGACGGCAAGGGCGTGGTCGTCGTCAACGGCCAGTTGGTGGAAAACCTGCACGTGGTCGCCGCCCGGCGATTGTTGGCCTTGGAAGAGGCTATCAGCGCCAGAATGCATAAGGAATGAGCATGCCCAGAACCGTTCTCGTTACCGGCGGGGCCAGCGGTATCGGCCTGGCCATCGCCCGCCGTTTTGTCCAGGCCGGCGATCAGGTGGTGCTGGCGGATATCAACGATGCCGCCGGCCAGGCCGCCGCCGGCGAGCTTGGCGCCACTTTCCACCATGTGGATGTGGCCGATGAAGGTTCCGTCGCCGGCGCCGTGGCTGGCATCGAACGCGATATTGGCCCCATCGCCGTGCTGATCAATTCCGCCGGTATGCTGCAAAACCGCGCCCAGGTGAGCGATTTCCCCCTGGACGAGCATGACCGCATCTGGGCCGTCAATTATCGCGGCAGCTATCTTATGTGCCGGGCCTGCGCGCCGGCCATGGCGGAACGCGGCGCCGGCGCCATCCTGAACATCGCCTCCATCAACAGCTTCACGCCCCTGCCCCTGCCGGCCTACACCCCGACCAAGGCCGCCATCGATTCCCTGACCAAAATTCTGGCCGCCGAATTCGGCCCCAAAGGGGTCCGCGTCAACGCCGTGGCGCCCGGCTTCACCTTGACGCCGGCCATGCAATCACGCATCGACAGCGGCGACCGCGACCCCGCCGGCATGGAAGCCCTGAGCACCCTGGGCCGTCTGGTCAAACCCGAGGAGGTCGCCGAAGCCGGCTATTTCCTCTGCTCCGATGCCGCCTCCGCCATCACCGGCGTCAATTTGGCGGTCGACTGCGGCTACATGCCGGCGATCAGCTACAACAGCTATCCAAGCTAGGACGTGGCCTTGGCCATCACAATAGATGGTCTGGCCAGCCACCCAGCGGCGCTTCCCATCGTCGCCAACTGGTACTTCGAACAATGGGGCCATAAAGTGGCGAATAATTCCCTCGAAAAAACCCGCGAGCGGTTGCGTGAGGGGTTGAACGGCGATCGCATGCCCCTTTGCATCGTCGCGCTTGAGAATGGCGCGCCGTGCGGCGCTGCCCGTCTAAAACTCAGAGAGATGGAGATCTATCCCGATCGGGAATATTGGCTCGGCAGTGTCTATGTCCCCCCAGCGGTCCGTGGCCGCGCCATCGCTGCCCGACTGTCGGAACGGATCGCCGAGATGGCCAGGGAACGCGGCACGCAATGCCTTTACTTGCAAACCGAACGCCTCGACGGCGGCCTCTATGGTCGCCAGGGCTGGAAACCCCTTGACCAAGTCCACTACAACGGACTGGAAGTGCTGGTCATGGGCCGGACGCTGTAGGCAAACGATCGAGCGACCTTATGAGCGGTGCGCAAGGGCACACAGGTGGAATTGAAATTAACCGGCCGACGCTTCCAACACTTCATTGAGAGCAAGTCGGAAGCGGCGGAACATTTCGTCTATTTCTGCTTCCGTGATGATCAGTGGTGGGGCCATGACGATGGTGTCGGCGGAGGGGCGGACGAAGATGCCGTTCGCCTGGCAGCATCCGGCAACCTGGGCGCCCAGGGTTCCCGCCGCCGCGCCATTCGCAACCAGATCCACGGCGCCGGCGAGGCCCAGGGCCCGGCTGCCCCTGATCAGCGGATGATCCTCCAGCGCCCGTAAAGCGGCCGCGAAATGCGGGCTGATGGTGCGCACATGGCCCAGGATATCCCGCTCCTCCATCAGCTCCAGCGTGCGCAGCGCCACCGCCGCCGGCACGGGATGGCCATGATAGGTGCCGGCGTGGGAGAACATGCCTGCCTC
The DNA here is from genome assembly GCA_029937535.1 of Alphaproteobacteria bacterium. Classification (GTDB taxonomy): domain Bacteria; phylum Pseudomonadota; class Alphaproteobacteria. The sequence goes on along the minus strand of JAPYPT010000039.1, from coordinate 13,699 downwards.
GGCGCTGCCCCGCTCCAGCCCCTCATAGAATTCCTCCCCCATGATCACGGCGGACAGCGGCTGGTAGGCGGAGGTCAGGGCCTTGGCCACGGTCATGCAATCGGGGGTAAAGCCATAGGTCTCGCAACCGAACATATTGGCGGTACGGGCGAAACCGGTGACCACCTCGTCATCGAACAGGCGGATTTCGTATTCCCCGAGTAGCTCCGTCAGTTTCGGCCAATAGGTCTTGGGCGGCAGGGCCAGGGCGGCGGAGACCGAGACCGGCTCGGCGAAGAAAGCGCCGATGGTTTCGGGATCCTCCCGCTCGATCAGGGCGCGCAACTCGTCGATCATGCGGTCGGCGAAGGCCTCCTCCGCTTCGCCCGGTTCCGCCAGGTTGGCGAAATCCGGTTGGGCAGTGTGCAATATTCCGGCGATGGGCAGATCGAAGCCGGCGTGATACTTGACCCAGCCGGTCAAGGAGGCCGTGGCGATGGTGCCGCCGTGATAGCTGCCCAGGCGCGCGATGATCTTCTTCCGCCTGGGCTTTCCAGAGGCATTGTTGTGATACCAAAGGAACTTCATCAGGGCATCGTTCGCTTCCGACCCGGTGGCGGCGAAGGCGACCTTGGCATTCTTCATGGGCGCCATGGCCGCCAGGCGTTCGGCCAGATGTTCCACCACCGGCACCGCGCGATGGGCGCCTGTGACGTAGAAGGGCAATTCCCGCATCTGCTTGACGGCCGCCTCGATCAGCTCTTCCTCACTGAAGCCCAGGGAGGTGCAATAGAACGTCGAAGCCCCCTCGATATAGTCCTTGCCCCTCTCGTCGTAGACGAATACGCCCTTGCCCCGGACGATGCGCAGGGGCTCGCGCTCCCGGTTGTCGGGCAGATTGGTGAAGCCGTAGACCACGGTGGGGTCGATGCGGTTCGCCTGGCTCGCGCCGCTGATGGGCATGCCCTCAATCCCCGCCGCGTTTCAGGGCCACGCCGGATTTGGAAGCCTCCAGGGTGCCGGCATCCAGTTGCAATCCCAGGCCATCTGCCAGGCGGGTCAGATAGTTGAAGATACCCACGATATGGGCGACTTCCAGGCAGCCCTGATCGTCAAAACCCAGATCCCGCAGGGGCTGCCAGTCACGCTCCACCATGCGGGTCGGCGTGCCGGACAGCTTTTCCGCCACTTCCAAAAGGGCCGATTGCCGGGGGCTCAGGTCGGCTACCTGCCGCCAGGTTTTATTCTTAATGGCCTGGGCCAGTTCGATGTTATCGTCCTCGACACGGAGGAACTCTGTATGGGATTCAGTTCAGTAGAAGCAATCCTGGGCGGCGGCGGCCACGGATGCAGTCAATTCCCGTTCCGCCCGGCTCAATTCCCCTTCCGGCGCGAACATGATCTCCGAGAACAGGGTCCGGAATTGCGGGCCGATACGCGGATGTGCGGCCAGCAGCCCGCCCATGGCCGGGGCAAAGCCGAAATCGTAGGGGTTGCCCTTCGGCGATTTCGCCCGGCGTTCCTCCGCCGTCGGAATATCGACCCAAGCCTCGCGTATGTCTGTTGAACTCATTTTTTGGTCCTCCATTGATGTTTGCCCAACCATTCTGTCCCCCAATCCAGGCCACAAGCCGGGATGATCAAAACATCAATCTCAGAGGAACCCGCGCGCCGCCTCGAGGAAACCGTCCGGCTTGTCCAGCGGTACGGAATGACCGGCGCCGGCCACTTCCGCCAATTGGCAATCGGGCGCCGTGGCGCAAAAGCGGTCCGCGATCTCCCGATCCAGAATATCGCTCAAGGCGCCCCGCACCAACAATGTCGGCACCGCGATGTTGGCCACCCTGGACCACCCTTCGTCCGCCTCCAACCGTTCCCGTGGCACATCCGGGTCGCGCAGGGCCCGGTCATAGCGATAGGTCCAGCTGCCATCCTCCGTGCACATCATGGAATTGACCACACGGTCCCGGATCATCTCCTCCGGCGCGACGGTATTGTCTTCCCGCGCCCGGGCGACCGCTTCCTCGACGCTGTCGAATTGGTCGCCGCGCGTCACGTTGGAATAGATCCGCTCCAACCCCTGGGCGGCGATTTCCGGCGCTATGTCCACAATAACCAGGCGCTCGAGCTCGCTAGGCCGCTCCCCCGCATAGGCAAAACTGACGTTCCCGCCCATGGACAGGCCCAGCAGAGAAAACCGCCCGAGCGCAAGGGCGGCGACAAAGGCCTTCAGGTCCTCAACCATCTCCAAGGTGCCGTAGCGCGGCGGATCGGCCCAACCGGTCTCGCCATGGCCCCGCTGATCCAGCGCCAAGACCCGGTATTTATCGCACATCCCCTGGGCAAACCGATCCCAACTGCGCGCATGCCCGGTATAGCCGTGCAGCAGGACCAACACCGGCGCATCGGGCGTTGGTCCGGGCCAATCCCGGTAATGAAACCGCAAACCCCGTAGCTCGATCAGTTCGTCACGCACGGTCGTCATGGCCAAGCTCCCATACATCAGCATTTGCTCAAACGATAACGCCATCTTTGGCGCGCTTGGCGGAGTTTAAGCCATCACTCATGCTCTTGCACACCTTCAGATCACCTAACCTTTCGGGACATTTCAGACGCTTTCAGGCTTGCGGCCTTGGCTGGATCACAGGTCAAGGTTTAAGGAAAAACGAACCTACCACGCTTTTTTGAAACCGCTCCTTCTCATATAGACCCAGACTTTGCCCCAAGCCTCACGATTTCAGAAAATTTATCTACTTGAGTGGAATTGCGCTAAATTTGACCTAAATGGCAATAGACGGTACGCGCCGTGCGTGTGTATTGAGTTGGGAGTGTCAAGACGGCGAAGGCCGAAGGCAATTGATCGACGGCACGAACAAACTGGGGAGCCGGTTTTCATGGTGAAATTTCAAGCAACAATGCCGGTGTTGAGAATAGCGTTGGCGGCTATATTTGTTTTCGCCCCGTGGCCCCAGGCGGCATTTGCGCAAACGGCCCATTCAAATCCAGCCAGGACTTTAGTCATCAATACGGAACATTTTCCGCCGCTCTCCACGACCGACAGGACCGGCTTCGAGGACCTGATCGCACGCGAGATGTACCGCCGCGTTGGCTACAAAATCGAACTTAATTTTCTCCCCTCGGAACGGGTTCTTTACAACGCGAACCGTGGCGTTGACGACGGTCTGCTGTCCCGCGTCGGAGGAATGGCCAGGAGATATCCGAATTTGGTGCAATTTGAGGAAAGTCTCTTCAAGGCCGACTATGTCGCCTTTTCACGCCTGGATAATATTCGCATCTCGGGCTGGGATAGTTTGAAGCCTTTTCATGTGGCGATCATTACCGGTTGGAAAATTCTCGAAGAGAATATCACTGGCGCCAAGGATTTGACGAAAGTGAAGAATGCCAAGCAGCTTTTTAGTCTGCTGGAAGCGGATCGGGTGAATGTCGTCGTCTTTTCCAAATATTCGGGGCTGCATACCGTCAGGGAGCGCGGATTGAATGATGTTCGGGCGCTAATGCCACCCTTGGCGACACGGAAGCGATTTTTTTATCTACACAAAAAACACCGTGATCTGGCATCCCGCGCCAGTGCCGCGCTCAAGGCGATGAAAATGGATGGCAGTTACCAACGGATATATGATCGCACCTTAGGGACATTGACGCGTCCGTAAATCCCACCTTTCAAATATTCGATATTTTTTTTCGGCCGGATCAAACCTGACGCTGCACCATCATCTTTTTGATTTCCGCAATCGCCTTGGCCGGGTTCAGGCTTTTCGGGCAGGTGTTGGTGCAGTTCATGATGGTGTGGCAGCGGTACAGGCGGAAGGGGTCTTCCAATTGATCGAGGCGCTCGCCCTGGCTTTCGTCGCGGCTGTCGATCAGCCAGCGGTAGGCCTGCAGCAATACCGCCGGGCCCAGATAGCGGTCCGAGTTCCACCAATAACTGGGGCAGGAGGTGGAGCAGCAGGCGCACAGGATGCATTCGTACAGGCCGTCGATCAGCCGGCGTTCGTCCTCCGTTTGCAGGCGTTCGCCGTCGGGCGGGGCGGGGGAATCCGCCACCAGCCAGGGCTTGATGGAGGCGTATTGAGCGTAGAAATTGGTCAGATCGCCAACCAGGTCCTTGATCACCTCGAGATGCGGCAGGGGGTAGATCTTCACCTCGCCCTTCACATCGTCGCAAGCCATGGTGCAGGCGAGCGTGTTGGTGCCGTCGATATTCATGGCGCAGGAACCGCAGATGCCTTCCCGGCAGCTCCGGCGGAAGGTGATGGTGGGATCGATCTCGCTCTTGATCTTGATCAGGGCGTCGAGAACCATGGGCCCGCAATCGTCCATGTCCACCTCGTAGGTGTCCAGGCGCGGATTTTCGCCGCTGTCGGGGTCATAGCGGTAGACCTGAAAGCTGCGCACGTTCTTGGCATCGGAAGCGGCTGTGTGCCGCGTGCCGTTCTTGTTGATCTTGGAGTTGGCGGGAAGGTTAAACTCGACCATATCCGTATCCTCAGTAGACCCGAGCCTTGGGCTCGATATATTCAACTTCGTCCGTCAGGGTGTAGGTGTGGACGGGGCGGTAATCGATCTTCACCGTGCCGTCGTCCGCGAACCAGGTCAGGGTATGCTTCATCCAGTTCTCGTCGTCCCGGTCGGGGAAGTCCTCGCGGGCATGGCCGCCCCGGCTTTCCTTGCGGTTGGCAGCCCCATGCATGGTCACCACGGCCTGACGCATGAGGTTGTCCAATTCCAGGCTTTCCACCAGATCGGAATTCCAGATCATCGAGCGGTCGGTGACGCCAAGATCGGACATCATGCCCCAAATCTCGTCAATCAGCTTTTGCCCTTCCTCCAGAACCTCGCCGGTGCGGAAGACGGCGCAGTTGTTCTGCATGACGCGCTGCATCTTGTCGCGGATCAGGGCGGTGGAATTGCCGCCCGAGCAATGGCGGATCTTGTCGAAATGCCCCATGACGCTGTCATCGAGGGATTTCGGCAGATCAGGGTGCGGCGCGCCCGGCGTGACAATTTCGGCCACCCGCAGCCCGGCGGCCCGGCCAAACACCACCAAATCGATCAGGGAGTTGGAGCCGAGGCGGTTGGCGCCATGCACCGAAACGCAGGCCGCCTCGCCCAAGGCCATCAGACCGGGGACGATGGCGTCCGGGTTGCCGTCCTTCAACGTAACCACCTCGCCATGATAGTTGGTTTGAATGCCGCCCATGTTGTAGTGCACGGTGGGAATGACGGGGATGGCTTCGGAGGTCACGTCGACGCCGGCGAAAATACGGGCTGATTCGGAAATCCCCGGCAGCCGTTCCTCGATAATCGCTGAATCCAGATGATCCAGGTGCAACAGGATGTGATCGCCGTTGGCGCCGACGCCGCGGCCTTCGCGGATTTCGACGGTCATGGAGCGGCTGACCACATCGCGGCTGGCCAGATCCTTGGCCGAGGGGGCATAGCGTTCCATGAAACGCTCCCCTTCGGAATTCACCAGGAAGCCGCCTTCGCCGCGCACCCCCTCGGTGATCAGACAACCCGAACCGTAGATCCCGGTGGGATGGAACTGCACGAACTCCATGTCCTGCAACGGCAGGCCGGCGCGCAGCATCATGGCGTTGCCGTCGCCCGTGCAGGTATGCGCCGAGGTGCAGGAGAAATAGGTGCGGCCATAGCCGCCCGTGGCCAGAATAACCATATGGGCGCGGAAACGGTGCATTTCGCCGGTCGCCAGATCCCAGGCGATAACGCCGCGGCAAACGCCGTCGTCATCCATCAACAGATCAAGGGCGAAATATTCAATGAAAAAATCCGTGTCGTAGCGCAGGGACTGTTGGTACAGGGTATGCAGAATGGCATGGCCCGTGCGGTCGGCGGCGGCGCAGGTGCGCTGCGCGATGCCTTCGCCATAATTCGTCGTCATGCCGCCAAAGGCGCGCTGATAGATCTTGCCATCCTCGGTGCGCGAGAACGGCAGGCCCATATGCTCCAGCTCGTAAACCGCGCGGGGCGCCTCCCGGCACATATATTCGATGGCATCCTGATCGCCCAGCCAATCCGACCCCTTGACGGTGTCGTACATATGCCAGCGCCAATCGTCCTGACCCATGTTGCCCAGCGAGGCAGCAATGCCTCCCTGTGCTGCCACGGTATGGCTGCGGGTCGGGAAGACCTTGGAAATACAGGCCGTCTTCAGCCCGGCCTGGGCCGCGCCCATGGTGGCGCGCAAGCCGGAACCGCCCGCACCCACCACCACCACGTCATAGACATGGTCTTCGATCGCATAGGCATCCGCCATTGCTTAACTCCCCAGCAACATTTTCAACACCGCCAGCGTCGCCGCCAGGGCCAGGAATATGGAAACAAGATTGTTCAGGATCAGGCAGGTGATCTTCGCCGCCTCTCCGTGTATGTAATCCTCGATCACCACTTGCAGGCCCAGCTTCATATGCCAGAAACCGGCCAGCAGAAAACTCAGCATCAAGGTGGCGCTGAGCGGCGAGCGCATCCAGCTCAACACGGCCGGCAGATCCGCCGTCGCCAGAGTGGCCACGGACAAGGCAAACCAGATCGTCAACGGGATCAAGGCAACGGCGGTCAACCGCTGGATCCAGAAATGATGGGTGCCGTCCTTGGCCGAGCCGAGGCCGCGCACGCGGGCCAGGGGTGTTCGCAAGCCGCGGTCAGTCATCTCTCAACCCCCACTATAGCCGACCAGGAACGTGCCCAAGGTCAGCAGAACCGTTACGAACCCAACCAAATAGGCCGTGCGCTCCATGGTTTCGATTTCAAAACCAAGGCCCACATCCCAAAGCAGATGACGGATGCCGTTGCACAGATGAAAAAACAACGACCCGGTGAAGCCCAGCAAGATCAGCCGGCCAATCCAGGATCCCATGATGGCATGGACCAAGTCGAAATATTCCGGTCCACTGGCCGCCGCCGCCAGCCACCAGGTCAGCAGCAACAGCCCCAAGGCCAAACCAACACCGGTCATGCGGTGCAGGATCGACATCGCCATGGTGATCTGCCAGCGGTAGACTTGCAGATGCGGTGAAAGAGGTCGGTTTCCGGCTGCCATCGTGGCGATCCCCCATGCTCCGAGTCTTGTGAATTGGGGGACATACTAGCCAACCTGCCCACGCTGTCAAAGGTAAGCTGCGGAAAAAGCGGGCGAATTTAGGTTTGGCCCTGGCCCGCACCATGTGCTTGATAGAGGCCTCGTTAAACAAGGATCGTTGAAATGAACCTTTCCAGAATGCTGGCGGCGCGGGCCGAGGCGGGCAATCCGGTGCGGGCGGGCCTGATTGGAGCCGGCAAATTCGGCTCCATGTTCCTCTCGCAGGCGCGCCTGACCCAGGGGCTGCATATCTTGGGCATCGCTGATCTGGATATGCCACGGGCGGCGGCGAACTGCCGTCAGGTGGGCTGGCCGGACGAGCAATTTGCCGCCGCCTCGCTGGATGACGCCATGGCCGGCGGCGCCACGCATATCGGTGACGATGCCATGGCGCTGATCGCCCATCCCGGCCTGGATGTGGTGATCGATGCCACCGGTGATCCGCGGATGGGTATTCGCCATTGCCTGGCCGCCATCGAAAACGGCAAGCACGTGATCATGGTGAATGTGGAGGCCGATGTTGTCGCCGGCCCCCTGCTGGCGCGCAAGGCGGAGCAGGCGGGCGTGGTCTATAGCCTGGCCTGGGGCGATCAGCCGGCCCTGATCACCGAGCATGTGGATTGGGCCCGGGCCTGCGGTTTCGACGTGGTCTGCGCCGGCAAGGGCACCCGATATCTGCCCGACTATCACCAACTGACGCCCGATACGGTCTGGGACGTGTTGACCCAGTATCTTGAGATCGATCCCGGCTCGATCAATCTGAAAATGTTCAATTCATTCCTGGACGGCACCAAATCCGGCATCGAAATGACCGCCGTTTGCAATGCCACCGGTCTGCTGCCCCAGGAAAATGGCCTGGCCTTCCCCCCCGCCAGCCGGTTCGAGTTGGCCGATGTCTGCAAACCGTCCACGGACGGCGGCAGCCTGAGCCGCTACGGCACCACGGAAGTCGTATCTTCGTTGTTTCGCGACGGCACTGCCGTCGATCACAATCTGGCCATGGGCACCTACGTGGTGGTCAAGGGCGAGACGGACTATGCCCGCCAGTGTTTCCGCGAATACCATATGCTGGCGGACAGCAGCGGCCAGTACGCGGCCCTGTACCGGCCCATCCACATGATCGGGCTGGAGTTGGGAATTTCGGTCGCCTCGGCCGCCCTTAGGGGGGAGCCGACCGGTTCACCCACCGGCTTTCGCTCGGATGTTGTCGCGGTCGCCAAACGGCCCCTGAAAAAGGGCGAGGTCCTGGATGGCGAAGGCGGCCACATGGTCTGGGGCCGACAGGTTGGCGCTGAAAAATCCCTCGCCATGGGCGGCCTGCCCCTGGGTCTCGCCGGCGGCGTGCCCCTCACCCGTGACATCCCCCAGGGCGACCTCCTACGCTGGGACGACGCCATCATCGACGAAACCGACCAAGCCGTCATCATCCGCCGCGAAATGGAAGCCGCCTTCGGGCGGGCCAATGCGCCAGAGTAACCGTTCACGGCAAACCAAGATTGACTGGCATTTCAATATCCGACCCCAATCTTCGCGTCGATGACCTGCTCCAGAATTGGGGTGACATGACCGATTTTCGCCCACTTTGAAGGTGGAAAGATCGGATCGTGTCTCCCAAATTCGCTCTCTCAAGATAGGTGAAATTCACGAAACAAAGGGGACAACAAAGGGTAGCGCCACCTTTAATGAATTGTGACCCCGAATGCGTGCGGTTCCGTCACTTCACTCTATCTAGCACTTCAATGAGTTCCTTCTTGGAAAGGCATAGAGTGGTCAATTTCCGAGGTTTGTCGGTGTGATATGAATGCGTCATTACATCAACATAAATCCAAATATCATCATCCCCAACATTGTCTGGCGATTGTGGGAATTGAAGCCACCGGTCGGTTACTTGGCACGGTACGGCAAATTGACCAAGCCGGTTTCTGTGTCGTTCATGAGACTTTATGGGAAACCGTGTTACGTTGTCGTCTGCCATTGTTGCCACCTAAAATCTGTAAAATCTGGGGTCAAGTCTTGAATTGACAGTTGAGCTCGTCCTGAGAGAGCGAAAATCGGGGACGTAATTCGCTCTTACCTACGGTAAAGCGGTTACGTCCCCGCTATTCTTGAGCTTACCTCAGACATCCGCCACGACAAATATCGGGCGCTACCCTCGACCGTCCTTATTTTTTGGTCAATTCGGCCCTGCCGGTTGCGGGCGGGTGAAGACCCAGGCGTCGTCTTGGGACAGGGCCTCGCAATATTGATAGCCGCCTGAATTGAAATTCTTCATCTCGTCCGGGGTGCTGATCCGATTTTGCACCAGATACCGGGCCATCATGCCGCGGGCCTGTTTGGCGAAGAAACCGATCATGCGGGTTTCGCCGTCACGTTCCTCCTTGAAGGCCGGCATGATGATCCGTCCCTTGAGCTTGGCCGGGCGCACGGATTTGAAATACTCGTTCGAGGCCAGGTTGAGAATGGTTTTTTCCTCGTGATCGTCCAGCACATCACTGAGGGCATCGGTGATCTGGTCACCCCAAAAATCATAAAGGTCCTTGCGCCGTGGCGGGGAAAACCGCGCGCCCATTTCCAGGCGATAGGGCTGCATCAAATCCAGCGGGCGCAACAATCCATAGAGGCCCGACAATATCCGTAAGTGATCCTGGGCGTAATCCAGATCATCGTCGTTCCAGGACGGCGCATCGAGGCCAACATAGGTATCGCCATTAAAGGCGAGGGCGGCCTGCTTGGTGAGTTCGGGCGCCGGGCTGTCGGAATAGGCCTGAAAGCGCAAATAGTTCAAATCCGCCAACGTCGGGCTCAACTTCATGGTCGCCGCCAGCTTTGGGCGGCTCAGGCGGCGCGCGGCCTTTGCCAGCTTATCCGCTTGCGCCAAAAAATCCGGCTGGCTGTGAAGCGTCACATACGTCGGGTCAAAATTCAGCTTCTTCGCGGGCGAGATCACGGCAAGCATCAGGCGTTTCCAAACCGAAAGTTATAAGAATCGTTCCAAACCATGAATATACCATGTCCGGGTACTGAAAGCGCGGTTACTTAGGCCGAAATTCCTTTAGCAGTTTTTTGCCCCGATCCAGATCGGCGTCACCGATATCGCCGCGCAGGCGGTCAAGCAGCTTGACGGCGTCGCTGTCGAACTGCGCCACGGACAGGCTCAGCCACATGTAGGCCTGGGCCAGATCCTTCTTGCCACCTTCGCCGCGGTAATTCATGCGGCCCAGAAATAGCTGCGCCCGGCCGTGACCGGATTTCGCCGATTTGGTGAACTTGGCCCGGGCCTGGGGCAGGTCCCGCGACTTGCCGTGGCCGCGATAGTACAACCGGGCCAGATCGAAATCCGCCTTGCCGATGCCGGCGGCGGAGGAGGCCTGAAACAGTTCCGCCGCGCGTTTGTGGTTCATCCGGACGCCGGAGCCGAAGTAATACATATAAGCCAGGTTCCGCTTGGCCTTGGCATTGCCTTGTTCCGCCGCTTTCGCGAACAGCTTAGCCGCCCGGCGGCGGTCTTCCTTCACGCCGACGCCGTCGTAGTACATCATGCCCAAGTTGCGTTGCGCCTTGGCGTTGCCCTGATCGGCGGCCTTCTCATACCAGGACCGGGCCTTGTCGTGGTCCCGCTCCACCGCCTTGCCCTCGGCATGGTAGATGCCGACCACGCGTTGCGCCTCGGCCATGCCCTGTTCCGCCGCCTTGCGGAACCAGGTCAGGGCCGTGGCCGAATTCTCCGTCACGCCCTTGCCGCCATCGTACATCCGGCCCAGCCAATATTGCGCCAATTTGTCGCCACCCGCCGCCAGCGGTTTCCATTGGGCGATGGCGGCGGCGTAGTCACCGCTGCTGTAGGCCTTTTGGGCCTCGTCCATGCCGGCCTGGGCGGGCAGGGACAACAACAGCGCGAAACAAAGGACGGATATCAGGCGTTTCATGTTTTAAAGTCCCCCAATTTAAAGCTCCACAAGTCAAAGCTCCCTATCGCCGCCCAACAGGCGGTGAACAATGGTCCGGCGCAAGATTTCATTGGTGCCGTCGGCCACGTTGACCACACGTACCACGTTATAGGCCTCCGCTAAACCAACCTCGTTGGTGAAACCCATGGCGCCGTGGGTCTGGATGGCCCGGTCGATGGCGCGGACGCCGACTTCCACCGCATAGGCCTTGGCCATGGACAACTCCTTGATCGCCCGCTCGCCGCGGTCCAGCAGCATGGCGGCGTTCAGGCCCATCAAATGGGCGGCATGCAGTTCCATGGCTGATTCCGCCAGGGGAAAGGTGACGCCCTGATATTCCGAAATGGGTTTGCCAAAAGCCTGCCGCGTGGTGCTGTAGTCCAGGGCCAATTCCAGCGACCACCGGGCCAGGCCCAGGGCGCGGGCGGAGTTATAGATGCGGCCCATGGACACGCCGAACACGGCGTTCTTGAAACCGTCGTGCAGTTCGCCGACCAGTTGATAGGGCTCAACCCGGATATCCTCGAACACCAATTGCGCCTCGTTGCCGCCCACCGAGCCGTGCATGCGGATTATGCTTTCCAGCTCGAACCCCGGCGCATCGGTGGGCACCAGGAAGGCGGAAATGCCGCCCTTGCGCGCCGCCGCCCGCTCCGGGTCGGTCTGAGCGAAGATGATGCAATATTCGGCGATGGGGGAATTCGTGGTCCAGATCTTGCGGCCATTGATGCGCCAGCCGTTGCCGTCCGGCGTGGCCCGCGTGGTCAGGGCGGCGGCGTCCGAGCCGGCGCCGGGTTCGGAGAGGCCGAAGCACATGGAGGTGCGCCCCGCGATCATGCCGTCAAGTATCTCGTCCCGCGCCTCCTCCGTCACCCGTTCCAACAGGCGCGAGGGGCCCAGGGCCCAATGGCTGATGGCATACATCGCCAACCAGTTATGCGGTCCCGACGTACGGTAGGCATGTTCCCAGGCGACGTAATAGGCCAGCATCCCGAGGCCGCTGCCGCCCAACTCCTCCGGCACGCACATATTGAAGTAACCCGCCTTGGCCGAGGCCATGCGGACCTCGCGGATCAGCTCGATCACTTCCTCCACATAGCGGCCGTTTTCGTCATAGGTATTGCGGCCATTGGAGAGGAGGTCGTGGTGTTTCTCATGACGGGATATCACCTCCGCCTTCAGGAAGTTTTCAAGGCCGTCGCACAGGGCGCGGATTTCCTCCGGGATATCAAACGCGATACTGCTCATGACCAAAGTCGCCTTTCAGAATTGATTGGGCTGCATTGTGCGGCGGCGGCCTCTTCTGGTAAAGGGTTGTTGCACAAGGCCGGGGATTGCCGGATGGCTTATTCTTGCCAGATTTCAACGCCGGCCACGATAGTGAAACAACAACAGGCATGTTGGGAGAATATTCATGACCAACGATATATTCGCGAACCTTGACGCTCTGCCGGAGGCAAACGTGTTGACGATCGCCGACCGCCTGGAAATGCGGGCCGGCATCGAATCATTCGCCGCCATGCGCGATCAGTATTTCGATGCCATGAAGCTCGGCCCAGACGCCCGAGTTTTGGAATTGGGGGGCGGCACGGGCATCGTCGGGCGGGCTTATGCCCGGCGCCCCGGTTTCAACGGCCGGTACGTGGTCAGCGATTTAAGCGCATCATTGATCGAATATGCCAAGGACAAGGCGGCGGAAGACGGTCTAAGTGATTGCATGGATTTTCGTGTTGTCGATGCCATGAGCGGCGAAGGCCTGAACGGCGAGACTTTTGATGCGGTCATCCTGCACACCCTCATAAGCCATGTTCCCGACGCCGAGGCAGTATTGCGTACCGCCGTCGCGGCAACCAAACCAGGCGGTATCGTCGCGGTTTTCGACGCCGATTATGGCTCCCTAAATATTATCTCCGGCAACGACGAATTGGATACGAAAGTAAGCGCGATCGTGCTGGAGATGGCCGTCGCCCAACCCGACATCATGCGCCGCGTCCCCCGCCTGGCTATTGACCAGGGATTAAAGCGCGAAGTGGTGCAGCCACATTTCCTTTGCGAGGTTGGTGAAAGTTCGTTTTTCATCGGCCTCGCCGAAGCCCTTGGCGGCGTGTTGATGGCCCAAGGCAACTTGGAAAAGGATATCGGCGATACTTGGATTGCGGCATTGCATCAGGCCATCGAAAACGACAGCTTCTTCGGCATGTGCCCCTATTTCGCTTACCTCTACCGTAAGCCCTAGGGTTGACCATTCCGGCACCGGTTGGCCAGCGACTGGGCCGGCGGAGCAAACGGGGTTATAAGCGCCCATGTCTTGGAGCTTTCATGCCGGCCTGGCGATTGCCGCCTGTATCGTGACCGTTGCGGCCACGGGACTGGTGTTGCGCTATTTGCGGGCCCGGGAAATTTTGGATCATCCCAACGAACGCTCCAGCCATGACCGGGCGGTGCCGCGCGGCGGCGGTATCGCGGTGATGGCGGTGGTGGCGGCCGGCTGGTGCCTGCTGGGCTGGTGGCGGGGCGATGGTTACGATCTGTTCGCCATTGCGGCAATCGCCGCCGTCCTGGCCGCCGCGTCCTTTATTGACGACCTGCGCGGCCTGCCGGCCCTGCAACGGCTGGTGCTGCAGACCCTGGCCGTGGCCCTGGGCTGCCTGCT
>JAPYPT010000355.1 GCA_029937535.1 Alphaproteobacteria bacterium | reverse complement strand
AGTCCGGGCATGACAATATGCGTTTGTTTTCAATCGTTTATGTCATTGCCGGGCTAGACCCGGCAATCCATGTTGCCACGGGTTCGGGTTGCGACCGCGAAGTTTCCGTCCGTGGAATCACACCGGCCGGAGGTGTGCTGTTTGTTTACCCAAGGCCGATGAAACGGGCCGCGTTTTCGTGGCGCACCAGATCGCTCAGGGCGGGGTCGAGGGGGGCCAGGTGTTCCTCCAACTCGGCCGCGGCGCCGGGATAGGTGCAGTCGAAATGGGGGTAATCGGCGCCCCAAAAGACGCATTTCTCCAAGCCCATGGCCTGGATTTTCGGCATCCGGTGGGCCTCGTCCGCCTCGATGGAGATGAAGCAGCTTTCCTGGAACTGTTCGCTCGGGCGGCGGGTCAGGCCGGGCACTTCGGCGCCCATGACTTCGAAATGCTCGTCCATGCGGCCCAGCCAATATTCCAGCCAGCCCAGACCGGATTCCAGGAAGGCGACGCGCAGGCCGGGGTGGCGTTCCAGCACGCCGCCGCAGATGATATCCAGGCTGGCGGCCATCTGCTCAAAGGGATGGCAGATCATATGGGTGAAGAAGCGGTTGGTGTAGCGGCTGTTGGCGAAGCTGGGCATTTTTATGCCGAAGGAGCCGTGCACGCCCGCGAACAGACCTTGTTCGACAATGCCGTTCCAAAACGGCGTTAGCGCTTCATCATAGAGTGCGAGGCCGTTGTACCGTTCGGGCCGGAAGGCAACGCCCTTCAGGCCAAGCTGGGCAATGTGGGCAACCTCCCTGATGGAGGCATCGACGCTTTGCAGGGGCACCAGGCCGACCGCATCGAGACGGCCCTGGCCGTCCTTGCACATATCGGCGATCCATTCGTTGTAGGCGTAACAGGCCGCCGCCGCCAAATCCGGCTCCGCGAAATCACCGGCGCGGAGATAGAGGGAGGGGAACAACAGGGTATGGGCGATGCCTTCCTCCTCCATCACGCCCAGGCGGGCGGCGCCGTCGTAGGAGCCGGGCGTGATATCATCCCAGGTCGGCGGGTTGGCCGGGTCATCCATGCCCCAGGGCACACAGGCCTTGGCGGTATTGACGCCCTCATTGGGCACGCCGTTGATCCAGAACCGATCCCGCCCGTTGTCATCTTTGTCCATGCGGATGGTGTTCTCGCGATGGGCGCGGGGGACATATTCCTCCCACAGCGCCTTGGTCTCGCAAATGTGGCCGTCCGCGTCGATGATCCGATGTGACATGTGCCTTTCCTCCCCGCCGCGCTGGCGCCCGTTTTGTTGTTTGTTTTGTCCAGGCTAGCCCTATTCTGCGGCGTTGTCAGCTCTGGACCCACCGCCCCCTGATCGCGTAGAGATAGGGTTGCCCATTAGCCGACACTCTCGTTTTGTTTAAAGGATCGTAGCCACCATGCCGACACCACCCATGGCGGGACTCCGCATCGTCGATTTTACAACTGTAATCGCGGGCCCCTATTGCACCCGCCTGCTGGCCGATTGCGGCGCCGAGGTTATCAAGGTGGAAACCGAAGCAGGCGACGGCATTCGCCTGATCCCGCCGATCAGCGACAGCGCCTCAACCTATTTCGGCCACCTCAATTGCGGCAAGAAAAGCGTCGTACTGGATTTACGCAGCGAGGAAGGCCACGCCGCGGCGCTGAAGCTGGCGGCGAGCGCGGACGTGGTGGTGGAAAATTTCCGCCCCGGCGTCATGGTGCGCCTAGGCCTCGATTATGCCAAGCTGGCACGGGATCATGAAAATCTGATCTATTGCGCCATATCCGGTTTCGGGCAGACCGGACCCCGCGCCCTGGAGCCAGCCTATGCCCCCATCATTCATGCCGCCGCCGGCCTCGATCTGGCGCAAATGGGCTACCAGGACGAATTGAGCCGGCCCGAAAAATGCGGCATTTTCACCGCCGATGTGCTGGCCGCGCTATATGCCTTCGGCGCCATCCAGACCGCGTTGCTGGGCCGGGAACGCCATGGCGTGGGGCAATTCATTGATGTCGCCATGATGGATGCGACCATTAATCTGCTGATCTACGAAACCCAGTTGGCGCAGTTTCCCGATGCGCCGCCGCGGATCCTCTTTACCCCCACCCGCACCACGGACGGTTTCATCATCATCGCCCCCATCACCCAGCGGGCCTTCGAGGACATGGCGGATGTTATGGAGCACCCGGAATGGAAATCGGACCCACGCTTCCTCGACGCCCCGACCCGCCGCAACAACTGGGCCGATGTCCTGGACGCCATCGAAAGCTGGACCTCGCGGCACACGGCCCATGAAGCAGAGACACGCCTGATCGCCGCCGGCATTCCCTGTTCGCGCTACCGCCATGTGGGCGAGGCCATGGCCGATCCACAAAGCACCGCCCGCGGTCTCATGGCCACGGTGCCCAACGGGGCGGGCGGCTACCAGGTGCCCAATCCGCCCTTCCAGTTCGCCGACGGCACCGTGGGCATCGTCCCCACCGTCCCGAATTTGGGCGAGCATACGGCCGCCGTACTGGCGGAGTTGGATTAATTACGGTGACGTAATTAATATTAAATTTCGCATTAAACTGGAAATAATAGAGTGACCAAAAGCATATAATTACTACGTCACCAAATAGATACGTCACCAAATAGATACGTCACCAAATAGAGATGTCTGAATAGAGCAGGCATCAGGCTATGGCTGCCAAGCCTTTCTCCTGGACCAATGTCAAGAGTTTGAGCGAGGCCCCGGATGGGTTTTTTTCGCCACGCTCCCATTGGCTGACCAGACCGGTGGAGATATTCAGATGCAGGGCAAAAACGGCCTGGCTTATCCATCATCTGCCGGGCTGGAGCGAATGGTACCGCGAGGCGACGCGCCGCTTTGCCCATCACGGCTATGCCGCCATCTCCCACAACCTTTATCACCGCTCCGGCGAGGGTGATCCGGACGATGTCGCGGCCAAGGTACGGGCCGAGGGCGGCGTGGCGGACGCCCAAGTCGTTGGCGACACCGAGGGCGCAGTGGCCTGGCTTCGCGCCCAGCCTTACAGCAATGGCAAGGTGGGGGTGATCGGCAGTTGCTCGGGCGGGCGGCAGGCCTTCCTTTATGCCTGCAAGACCGACCAAATCGATGCCGTCATCGAATTGTGGGGCGGACGGGTGGTGCAGGCCGAAGACGACCGGCCGGAAAAACAACCCGTGCAGCCGATCGATTTCACGGCCGATCTGTCCTGCCCCATACTCGGCATCTTCGGCAATGAAGACCGGTCGCCAAGTCCGGAGCAGGTGGACCAGCATGAGGCGGAGCTGAAAAAACACAAAAAAGACTACGAGTTTCACCGTTACGACGGCGCCGGGCATGGTTTCTTTTACTATCACCGGCCCATGTACTGCGTCGAGCAGGCCCAGGACGGCTGGGAGAAGATTTTTACCTTCTGCCAAAAGCATCTGGCGGGATAGGCGGCATGTGTACATCAATCGTTGAGATCGTCGAGGCGAGGGGCGCCGGCAAGGGCGGCGATGGCTGGTTCGCCGTCGCCCAGGCCGTGGTGTCCTACGACCATCCGCGCCATGCGCTTTTGGAAGAGGCCATCGCCATCGACTTCATGAACCAGGCCCAGGGCCCGGGCGCCCGGGCCGCGGTGGAGCTGACCTTGGAATCCGCCAAGGCGTTGAACGGCGCCCTCACCAGGGCCATCGCCGCCGCCGAGATCGAGGAGGCTGGGCGCCCTGGCCGAATGTAAGGCCATTCGTCACTGAACTGCGCCGCCCTGTCACCTAACGGCGTGGGCCAAAAAGGCCTGCATGGGTACCCGCAGTTCCTCGGTTGTCTCATGGTCGACAAGTGCGCCCGCCACATGGGCGCAAATTTCGACAAGTACATCTTCGCTGATTTCGATGCCCATGCGGGCCAGGATCGAGCCGGCGACGACCATGCGGACAAAATAGTTGGAGGAGGGGAAGCGGACATCCATCGTCACTGTCTCGACGGCAATTTCTTGAAACCCGCCCTCAGCAATGGGCCCTCTGATGGCGTCCTCGGTTTCGAATTGAAAGGCGGTCTTCATCAAATCCGCTGCTTTTGCGCCCATGAACCGCTCCAGCCCATCGATGAATGCCGCGTAGTGCGGCTGCCGGCTGTAGTGCCGCCAGGCGCTGACATAGAGACCGCCGCCGGGCCGTAAAACCCGATGCATTTCCCGTGCCGCCGCCGGCTGGTCGGGAAACAGCATGAAGGCGTGCTGGCTAACCAAAAGATCAACCGCCCCATCTTCAAACGGCAAGGCCTCGGCGGAAGCTTCCCGCCAGTCCATTCTGCAAACGAATTCCGCCGAATTTGCCCGCGCGACAGCCAGCATCGCGGCGTTGATATCGATCCCGGTCACGGTATTTGTCGCGTTTGATTTTTCGCCCATGAGGCGGGCGACAATCCCGGTCCCGCAGCCCACATCAACGACCCGCATATGGTCACGAATTTGCATTCGCCCGACCAGGTCGCGGGCAAATGGCATGAACATGGCGGGGACCATCTCCCGCTCGTAACGGGTGCCCGGTGTTTCCTCTCCAGTCTCATGCATGTCAGGGAACCCCGCGCGGCTCCCTAGTCGTCATGCCGCCAGTGCTTGGCGAGGGGGCGGTACAC
>JAPYPT010000354.1 GCA_029937535.1 Alphaproteobacteria bacterium | reverse complement strand
GAACAATTCAAACTTAAACCTACCCATCACACGCTGGGACTAAACATCTAGCGGCCTTGGCAGCGGTGCCATCATCAACTAACGTCACCGGCAAGGTTGTCGCGTAAATTGGAGATGTTCATGCAGTTTGGTTGGCTTACGCTCTCATTGTCCCCCTCGGGCGATGAAGATGCGGTGCGTATTGATCAACAGATCGAACAGGTCTGTTATGCCGAGGAGCTGGGTTTCTCGGACGTCTGGCTGACCGAGCATTATTTTACCGGTGAGAGTGTTTATAACGACGCGGTGGTTTTCGCCGCCGCTTTGGCCATGCGCACGGAACGCATCCGCATCGGCTTTGCCGTGGTACAGATGCCGTTCCATCATCCGGTCCGTCTGGCCACGCAATTGGCGCTTTTGGACAACCTCTCCAAGGGCCGCATCGACGTGGGCGTGGGCAAGGGCACGGTCTATAACGAATATGAATTCGTCGGTCACGGCCTGCGCAGCGATGACAGTCGGGAACGCATGGATGAAGCCGTCGATATTCTGCAACGGGCTTGGGACAGCGCCTGGACCGGAAAGCCGTTACATTACGACGGCAAATTCCACCAGGTGGCGCTGCCCGAACTGCGCCCGCGCCCTGTCCAGCGGCCCGGTCCGCCCCTGTGGCGCAGCGTCATCTCGCCCGGCTCGTTCGAGGAATGCGGCCGCCGCGCCATCCCCATCCTGACGGCGCGGCTGGGTGTGGAGAAAATCAAGGAACGCTGGGCGCTGTACGGCGCCGCCCTAAAGGACGGCGGCCACGATGAGGCCACCCAGCAGCGCCTCATGGCGCAATGCGCCCTATGGCGAAACGTTTACGTGGCCGACAGCGATGCCCAGGCGGAGGACGAAGTCTGCCAGCTTCTCCTCGATACCCGCGAACACATGATGCATGTGCGTCAGGCCCATAATCCCGATGACTTCGTGATCGACCCGGCCATGCTGAACCCCTGGACCGACCCAGCCGTCAGCGATGCCGAGGCCCTGCCGTATGTCCTGGAAACCGGCACGCTGTATGGCTCGCCCGAACGGGTAAAGGAACAGGTGGCGGAACTGCGAGAGGTGGGCGTCCAGCATTTGTTGTGCCAGACCGGCTTTGGCGACATGAGCCAGGAACAGAACCTGGCTTCCATGCGCCGCTTCGGCGAGCAGGTAATGCCGGCGTTTTCGAACTAAGCGTTCTTGATGGTCAAGCCGGCATCCACCGGCAAGACGGCGCCGTTCATATAGCTGGACGCGGGCAGGACAAAATTCAGGGTGCCGTGGGCGACCTCTTCCGGGTCGGCGTAGCGGCGGAGCGGAATGCGCCGCTTGGCGAAAATCGTCTTATGCTCTTCCTTGATATTCTGGGTCATGCCCGTGCGGACGGCGCCGGGGCAGATGCAGTTGACGGTAATCCCCTCGCGCCCCAGCTCCACCGCCATTGCGCGGGTCAGGCCGATCACGCCATGCTTGGCGGCGGTGTAGGGCGAGGTTTCCGGCGTCGCGCCCAGCCCCTCGGTGGAGGCGATATTAACGATCCGCCCGTCCCCGCCGGCCCGGAGGTGCGGCAGTGCCGCCCGGATGGTCCGCGTATGGGCGCGGAGCAGGATATCCAGATGGCGGTCCCAGACCTCCTCGTAGTCATCGTCATCTATCAATGTGTGTTTCGATATACCGGCGTTGTTGACCAAAATATTCAGGCCGCCGAAGTGGCCGGCGACCTCGTCGACGACGGTCTTGATGCGCGCGGGATCGGCCAGATCCAAGGTCCAGCCCGTGGCGCTCCCGCCCGCTTCCGTGATCTCGGCGACCACCGCCTCGACGCCGTCGCCATTGATATCGGTTACCGCCACATGGGCGCCCTCGTCAGCGAACAAATGGGCCGTCGCCCGTCCCATGCCGCTGGCCGCACCCGTCACAAGGGCCACCTTGCCGGCTATGGAGCGGCTGAGTTTTGACAATCTGGTCATTGGATTTTTCCCTTATAGACTTATCGTCCGCCCGTTACGGCCAGGGTATGGCCGGAAATGTATGACGCTTCGTCGCTGAGCAGGAACAGGATCGCATTGGCGACTTCCTCCGGTTGACCCAGACGGCCGAGGGGAGTGAGGCGGATCGGGCCCAGTTCCGAAGTTTCCTCCAGTTTCAGCAAACCGGGGCCGGTACGGTCGGTATCGATGGGGCCCGGCGCCACTGCATTGACGGTGATGTTGTGGGCCGCTACTTCAATGGCCACGTCGCGGATGAAGCCATGCACCGCCGCCTTTGACGCCGAATAGGCCGCCCCGCCCGTGTCATGGGCGGTCCACGGCGTGCCCTCCCGGGCGCCCGAGGACAAGCAGACAATGCGGCCCTGTCGACGCGCCATCATATGCGGCAGGGCATGGCGGGTGCAAAGGAAGGTCCCGCGCAGATTGAGGCGCAGGGTAAAATCCCAGTCCTCAACCGACATCTCCCAGATCTTGGCGTTGCGGGCGCCGCCCAGGTTATTCACCAGGCCATCGATCTGGCCGAATGCGGCCATTGCCGCACCGATCAGCGCTTCCGCCCCGGCCGGTTCCGTCAAATCCCCGACCACCGTCTCAACCGGGCGGCCAAGGGCGGCGATCTCGGCGGCGGTGGCCGCCAACGCCTCAGCCTCGATATCGCCTAATACCAGCTTCGCGCCTTCCTGGGCCAGACGCAGCGCCGTGGCCCGTCCCAGGCCATGCGCCGCGCCGGTCACCACGGCGACCTTGTCTTCCAACCGTCCCATTACCTCAGCCAATCAGTCCTCCGGCATCTGGAAGCGCGGGGTTGAGCGCATGAGGGCGATCTCCTCCTCCGTCATGACTTCCTCGATGGACTCGAACAGGGGCGAGGAAAGATAACGCTCGGAGGTATCGGGCAACACGCACAGGATGACCGAACCAGGTTCCGCTTTTTCCGCCACCTGGCAGGCGATGGCGAAGGTCGCGCCGCCTGAAATACCCGTCATGATGCCTTCCTGGGCAGCCAGTTTCGAAGCCCATTCGATACCCACCGGGCCCGGCACGGGGATCAGTTCGTCATATAGATTGTTGTCAATGGCCTCCTGCAGCACCAGGGGAATGAAATCCGGGGTCCAGCCTTGAATGGGATGAGGCTCCCACTCGGAATGGCTGACGGCGGGCTCGCCCTCCGCCGTGCGCTCCTGGGCGATGCCGCTGCCGACGATCTGCGCATTGGCCGGCTCGGACAGAATTATCTTGGTATCAGGACGCTCCTTGCGCAGCACCCGGCCGACGCCCGTCGCCGTGCCGCCCGTGCCGTAGCCGCTGACGAAATAGTCCAGCCGCCCGCCGTCGAAATCCGCCATGATTTCCCGCGCCGTGGTGTTTTCATGAATATCGGCGTTGTCCGGGGTTTCGAACTGGCGGGCCGGGAACCAGCCATTGGCATCGGCCAACTCCTTGGCCTTGTGATACATGCCATAGCCCTTTTCGGCCCTGGGCGTCAGCACCACCTTGGCGCCCAGAAAGCGCATCAGCCGGCGCCGCTCCACGGAAAAACTGTCCGCCATGGTCACCACCAAGGGATAGCCCTTGGCCGCGCACACCATGGCCAGGCCGATCCCCGTATTGCCGCTGGTCGCCTCGACCACGGTCTGTCCCGGCCGCAAATCGCCGCGCAATTCGGCCTGCTCAATAATGGAGATGGCTAGGCGGTCCTTGACCGAAGCCGCGGGGTTGAAGAATTCCGCCTTGACGTAAAGAGTCACATGGTCGGGCGCCAGTTTGTTGATGCGGATGCATGGCGTATTGCCGATGGTCTCCAGAACGTTGGCATACAACTGGCCCCGCCCGGAGGTGGTACGGGAATTGTTATTGGCGCTGCTTGAAGTCACGTTGGCTCTCCCTCGAATGGAATTGGTTCAAATCCGGCGATTACTCGCCACTGATCTTGACACAGGACAGCCAGTGAGCGCTAGCGGGTGATTGCAAGATTTTGAGCGCCATTCGCCGCAGCCATTGTGCGCGACAACGGCGGACACTTTTTTCCATCGGAATGAGGGGATCGTGTCGCCGATTTTCCTTCTTTCGGGATTGAAGATTCTAACTCCCACTGTTTCTGACCTTGTTGCAACTCTTGCGGTTCATCGTTAGACTTTTAGAATATGTTCAAAAACTCGCAATTAGAAAGATATTAATCAATGGCGACCGGCGAACTTGTGATTATTCTCTTCGCCTATGGAGTCGCCTTGTACGCTCACACAATTTTGTTGGACCGCCAACACGATAGTTTCATCGGTCAAAAAAGGGAGGAAATAAATGCAGCTTTTAGTATGAGAATTGGGCGACCCTCAGATAAATCAACAATTCGATTATTTCGTCAATATGAGACGATCGGCAAACTTTGGGGAGAAATACAGCGTTGGGGTCAAAAAACTAAAAGGCACGATAGGGCAGTATTGTATTTGGCGCTGCTAAGCGTACCTGTTTTTGTTGCAATATATAGTTTTACAGTGTTTAATATTGTTACCCTTCGAGTATATGAAATTGAAATTAGCTTAGAAGAATTTGGATATATTTACACACTGTTGTTTAGCTTAACATTAATTCTTATATCTATTACTATATTTCTAAGACAACAAGGTGAAAAAAGAAAATTA
>JAPYPT010000528.1 GCA_029937535.1 Alphaproteobacteria bacterium | reverse complement strand
CTGCTCACCAGCGCGCTGCTCGACGCGCTGCTCATTTCCAAAAGCAAAAACGGCGCGATGGTGCCCACGGATTATTTGGATTTCAAATACACCTCCAGTTGGAATTGGAAACAGCCACCGCCCCCGCCGCCGGGGCGCCCCTCGAACCGGCAGTAACGCTACCGCACGATCAATCGATCGAGCTTGGCACGGAAAATATTGGTGGACACCGCCTCGGAGGTCATGCAGGCGGCATGAAAACTCCACACCTCATTTGGGTCAAGCTGATCGGTGTAGTCGAGCGCCTCGCCCAACTCTGTGCCGCTTTGATCGTAAAGCTTAAAAATAATCTCCACCTGTTTGAGCGTGTCGCTCGTGATGTTTCGGGCTGAACCGGTGACATAAAACACATCCGGCCCTTGTTGGCCTTCGGTTTTCTGGCCGGTTTCCCGACTAATTGACAGCGAAGGCGCATCCACCTGAACAGATTCCGCCACATTATTTTCGCGATAACCGCCCCCGAACAGAAATTTTAGTTTTACGATTCGCTCCACTTTAGGCCCCCATGACGGATTGATCAGCCGCGCCAAACTGGGCAACCCGAAGTAGGTAAAGGACAACACGAACACCGTGACCACGATGGCGAGTTTTTGTTTCTCAGGATTCTTATGCCACGGGCCATCAAATTCTTCATCCGTGTCCTTGGTTTTTTTTCCTAAGGAAGATTCAAACTTGGGCGCGCCGCCGCTGTGAGCACCGCCGCCCGCGCCGGGAATTACCCCCGCCACTTTGCGCACCACTGGCCCGGGTTGCGGCCCGGCCGGGCTGGGAGGCAGCGCGGAAGATCCTCCGGGCACCGCGCCAGCCATCGGATCCATCGATTCTTCAGGCGTGCCCGCCGGCTGGCGGCGCGTCATAGGAGCACTGGGAACCGCCAACTGCGTCTCGCCCGCGGGGCGTGAACGGCGCTTGGGATTGGGCTTGGGGCGGCCACTGCGGCGGGCGGCGGGCTTGGGCCGACTGGGACGTCCTCCGCCTGCAGATTCTTCCTCGGCGGGCTTGGCGCCGGAGCCGGCT
>JAPYPT010000038.1 GCA_029937535.1 Alphaproteobacteria bacterium | reverse complement strand
CCGCCAGGGTTTTGATGGGGCCGGCGGAAATGGCATTGACGCGGATATTGGAGGGGCCCAGGTCCGCCGCCAGATAGCGCACGCTGGCCTCCAGCGCCGCCTTGGCGACACCCATGACGTTGTAATGGGGCATCACCCGTTCGGCGCCATAATAGGTCAGGGTAATGATGGAGCCGCCATCCGTCATCAGCCTCTCCGCCCGTTGGCAGAGTGTGGTCAAGGAGTAGGCGGAGATATCCACGGAGCGGGCAAAATTGGCCGCCGTGGTATCCACGTAACGGCCCTTCAGCTCGTTCGGGTCGGAATAGGCGATGGCATGGACCATGAAATCCAAGCCGCCCCATTGCGCCTCGATCTGTTCGAACACCGCGTCCATGCTGCCATCATCGGTAACATCGCAGGGCATGACCATGTCCGACCCCACGGAGGCGGCAAGCGGGCGAACGCGCTTCTCCAGCGCCTCGCCTTGAAAGGTAAAGGCCAACTCGGCGCCCTGTTCGGCGGCGGCATTCGCCACGCCCCAGGCGATGGAGCGGTTGTTCGCCACTCCCATTACCAGACCGCGCCGGCCCGCCAACAAACCTGACCCAGACATACCGACCCCCGCAAAAACAGTTGAAATCTCAATCCCTTGGCAGTCTACACCAAGCGAGGGAT
This sequence comes from Alphaproteobacteria bacterium, assembly GCA_029937535.1. Lineage (GTDB taxonomy): Bacteria > Pseudomonadota > Alphaproteobacteria. Next base: position 27,435 of record JAPYPT010000038.1, on the reverse strand, counting down.
GGGAACAAACAACAAGCCGGTTTGGTGCTGTCCTAATTAGGACACTGGTGGTAATGACCTGAAAAACTGGCTACGCCGGGGCAAAATGGCCAGGAAATAATCTATTGTTGACCCTCTATCAAATATGCTCACATATGTTCCGACACACGCACAGGGAATAAGATGGCTATATTTGCAATTGTATCTGACGAACCGCTGGAGTAGTTAGCCAAGCGGATCGAAGAGGCATTCCCTGACGAATTTTACGAAGTTTCCGATCATGCTTGGCTTGTCAGTTCATCCCTAACGACCAAGGAGGTCTCAAATAAGGCGGGGCTCGGCGAAGGTGACATTGAGGGACCCGCGCTTGTTTTTCGCGTCCAGAGTTACAGCGGTATGGAGGTAAGCGACACCTGGGAGTGGCTTAATTCGCGACGAGAGAAAAACGGATGACGGCGAGCGGCCCCACTGATGATCGCGCAAAACGACCCACAGAAGCGCCAGAGGGTCCAGTAACTCCGCCGCCAAGCGAGTCGGTCTATGACAATTGGGCGCAGAATTCTCTAAACCGGCTTTCTGGCGATGTGGGGCGGCTGCAAGAGGCAGTGGACACACTGAAGGGAGTAGTGGATAGGCAAAGCTCGGCAATCTCTGGTGTGCAAACAACAATCAGTACCGCCAAGGGTTTCTTGATTTGCGCGGCATTGGTGGGTACCGGCCTGCTCGCGATCATTGCTTGGCTTGTGGACACGGGTTTTGATAAAATTGCTGAGGCGATAGCAATGTAGAAATCGTGTCATGTCCGCCCACTGTCGATAATCAGTAGGCCACCGACGCGCCGCCCTTCCGGCTCAGGGGTATTGTCACCGGTCGCGGCTTCGATTAGTCCGGCAATGGTCCAGATATGATCCGTCACGCCAAGCATCATGGCCGGCTTCATACCGATGGTTTCATGGACGCGACAAAACTTGCAATGCATGATGAACAACGAGATTGCCGCCTCATGGTTTCGCAGCTTCTTCGAAAAGCCATTCGTCAGTCGCGTGAAGCGACGGCTTAGCAATCGGACAGTCAAATTGCTGCGCTCAATGTAGTTTGTGCCAATCCATATGGTTCCGGGACTGGCCTAGAAACCGGCACTGGAAAGCCGGAATCACTGATGCTATATATCGGTGCGGTCATAGCGCAGGGGCCAAATCCCTGTGTTTGTGATTCGGGGTCGGCGCTGCTACAACAGCGACGGCCCCACTAAGCTGGTTCCCCGGCCAGGATTCGGACCTGGATTTCCTCACTAGTAAGGCGGGCGTCCTAACCAATTAGACGACCGGGGATTAGAGCCGATTCAAGGCCGCTACCTTTCCTTCTCAGGGGATCGGGGTAGCGGCCTTTCCTACTGTTCCATGCCCCTGTCGCCGGTCGGTAGAAGCGACAGAGGCTCTCACCCTCCTGGTCATGGCGATTCTCCTGTGTTGTGCCGCAAGTATGGCCGACGCGATCATGTTTGTCAATTGGTCAAAAGAAGTTTTTGACAAAATCAATTGTAAATTCCTTTGCGCCGTGCTACGACTTCCTGCGAAAGGATAGATCGATGGCAGAATCAGCGCAAAAAAAGCAACGGCAGTCGAGCCCGCGTTTCCCGTTTATCTCACTTGAAAAAGCACTTGAGCGTGCCGAGCAATTGCGAAAGGCGGGCAATGGTGGTCCGGTCCTAGTATCCGCTGCGCGGCAGACGTGGGGGTATGGCGCCAAGAGTAGCGGTGGCCATCAAACTATTGCGGCATTAAAGGCATACGGACTAATTGAGGAATTGGGCGGCGGCGAAACGCGACAACTTAAGCTAACTGAAAATGCCAGCCTTTACTTTCGCGACGAGCGTCCAGATGAGCGAGCCGCTCTAATAAAGGAATTTGCGGTGATGCCAACGGCCATGTCGTTGGCTTGGAATGACTGGCAAGGCATGCCGCCGGAAGATCATGTAGCTCGCAGCCATTTGAAAGTGAATCGCAATTTCGCTGACAAAGCAGCGGATGATTTTCTTCAAATTTATCGAACCAATATCCAGCATGCTCAGCTCATTGATTCTGCTAAAGTACGAAACACCACTAATGAGGATGACCCGCCGGTTCAAATTGAAATCGGCGATTTGATCCAAGCGGAAGTGGATGGAAAACTTGCTTTTCCTGAACCGAAGCGCGTTCGGGCCTTCGATGAAGGTCAGGGCCATCAATGGGTCTTTGTTGAAGGGCATGAAGCAGGAGTTTTGTTGGAACAGGCAGAATTGGTCAAAAAGGGCGGGACTGGCAGCACAGGCGTCGGTCAGACGTTGATCCCCCCCGTGTTGCCACTAGCAGATGAACCGCTGGCGAAAGGCTGGCACGAAGAGCGGTTAATTGATGACAATGGAAATGAAATTTTTGTTCGTTTTAAGGGCGAACCTTCAATGGACCGTTATGAGTACGTGCGGGACTACTACAATTTTAAAATTGGTCGGCTGAAACCGAAGGCGGATACGTAGGGCTAAGGCGTCTGAAACCAGAATTAGGACACTTACCGCCTAAATAGGACAGCACCGCCGGGTTCGCTGCCCTGCCGTTGGCTGTTTTGGGGTTATTCGGGATCCTGAGTTTGTTTTTGCTGCTCGGCCCAGTCTTCCAACAATGCGGTCAGATCGGGATCGGGCGGGTCGGGCAGGGTGATGGCGAGGTGGACATATTGGTTGCCGGCGGCCTTGGCCTTGGGGGGATTGATGCCCTTGCCCTTCAGGCGCAAGGTCTGGCCGCTGTTGGCGCCCTTTGGGATCGACATGGTGACGGTGCCATCGATGGTCGGCACCTCGACCTTGGCGCCGAGTACGGCGTCGGCCAGGGTCAAGGGCAGTTCCAGATGGATATCCTTGCCCTCGCGGCGGAATTGGTGATGGCTCTTGACGCTGACCTCGACCAGGGCGTCGCCGGCTCCCGCGGGGCCGGGATCGCCTTGTCCGCGCAGGCGGATTTGCTTGCCGTCTTCGATGCCGGCGGGAATGTGGATATCCAGCATCTTGCCGTCCGGCAGGGTAATGCGCCGGGTCGAACCCTTGGCCGCGTCGAGAAATTCCACGGCGATTTTGTAGGAGCGGTCAGGGCCGCGTTGCTGGCGGGGGCCTCCCGCCCGGGCGCCGCCACGCATACTGGAGAAAAATTCGCCGAAAATATCCTCTGCATTGAAGCCCGCGCCGCCGCCGAAGCCCGGGCCGCCCCGCCCGCCGGCGTAGGCATAGCGGTGGTGCGCCCTTTCCTGACCATCGGCGCCGATTTCACCCGTGTCGTAGCGTTTACGCGTCGCCGCATCGCCCAGCATGGAATAGGCCGCGGAAACTTCCTTGAAGCGATTGGCAACGGCCTCGTCGTCCGGGTTCAGATCCGGATGCAGTTCCTTGGCCAGGCCGTGATAGGCCTTCTTTATTTCACTGTCGCTGGCCGCTTTTTGCACGCCCAGCACATCATACGGATCTCGCATTATCGGTTATTCCCAAACACGGTTTGCAAAACAGGTTTCCGCCGATCCAGAGCAATTTTCAATTAATCGGGTCCGGCCAAGACATATTTGGCGCGACCCAGGTGATTGGTTCAATTGCTCTTACCTTAAGTGTCCGAGCATGTTTAAAAAAGGAACATGCTCCAGGGCACGGTCATACCGCGCCCTTCGCCGCCGTCCAATGTTAATATGGTCACGATAGGGAATGGTTAACAGAAAAATATTTCCGTTGACGCCCTGGCGCGGTCAATTTGGCGTCAATCCGTGTTCGCCGTCACTGATATTGGCGGCGCGGACGTGAGCGTCTGATAGACAACGCAATAGCGTTCCGTCAGTTTCATCAAGGTTGCCAGTTCATCTTCCGTCAGATCGCCGTCAATATCGAAGCTTAAACGGATGTCGCGGAAGCCGACCGGCGCGCCCTTGTCGACGCCCAGGGTGCCCTTGAAATCAAGGTCGCCTTCTGCCTTGACCGTGGCATCCCGGACCTTCAGCTCCAGCGCCGTCGCCACCGCGTTGAGGGTAACACCGGCACAGGCCACCAACGCTTCAAGCAGCATATCGCCGGAGCAGGCATGCATTCCGGAACCACCCGTGGCGGGATGCAGACCCGCCTCCACGAGGGCGCGGCCGGTATTGACGGAGCAGCTGACACCTTCGCCGATAACGCCCTCGGCGCTCAGGGTAATGACGGCGGCGTCCGGATCTTCGCGGTATTGCGCCTTTATGGGCGCCTGTACGTCTCTGAGTTCCGTCGCATCCATGATTATTGCCTCCCCGTTGTCTGGTTACCGGCATGTTACACCAAGCGCCGTGGCCCGCGAAACACACGAAAATGTAATGGGACGGTTTTGCGATTACCCTCCAACGCCCGACACGCTCTAAATTCCTATTCGATGGCTTGCAGCAATTGCCGCGCCGCCAGACGTTCGTCCAGGCTCATGACGCTGTCCAAGGCCTCTCGGCTGGCCTTGGCGCCGGGGTGGCGTTGCGCCGCCGCCCGGGTGAGCCAGAAGAAACCCCGTGGTTTGCTGGCATCGGGAAAGCCTTTTACCAGATATAGCTTGCCTAGTTGGTACTGCGCCTCGGCATGACCACCTTCCGCCAAGGGTTGCCAGTGGGTCCTGGCGGCGGAAAAATTATCCGCATGCAACGCGTCCAACCCGGCGGCGATGTCCCGCTGGATGGGATCGTCGGGCGCCGAGGAGAAGACGATGTCCGGGTCGGAGGCATTGCTGGGAGCGGGAGGGTTGGTGATCCATGACGCCAGAATATCTAGAACGGTCTCTTCCGAGCCCGGTTCGGAGGCGGGTGTATTTTCGGCGGCCTGTTTCACCGGTTCGCCCCTGGCGGTTTCCTTGATCAGCGGGTTCCGGTCCAAATACCGCGTTTTCCTGGTCTCCGTCTTTGCCGGTGGCGGATTGGGCGGGCCGGCCGGGCCGGAAATGACCGTCACCAGTTTGGCCAAGGTGCGCATGGCGGGTTTGTGCCCGGCCTGGGCCGCTCTGTACAGCCAGCCGGCGGCCTTGGCCTCGTTCCGCTCCACGCCCTGGCCGCGCAGGTAGAGCAGCGCCAGATTGTATTGCGCCAGGGCATGGCCATTCGCGGCGGCGGCGGTGAACCAGTAGGCGGCCTGTTTGGCGTCTTCCTCGACGCCCTGGCCGCGCAGATACATGGCCGCCAGATTGGCCTGGGCCCGGGACAAACCGCTATCGGCCGCCCGCCGGTACCAAGCCACCGCCCGGGTGAAATCCTGGGCCACGCCCAGTCCCATGCGGTAAAGATGGGCCAGATTACGCTGTGCCGCCGGATCGCCTTTGTGGGCCCAGTCCAGCCAAATTTCTCTCGCCAAGGCAAATTCACCGCGGTCATAGGCGGAAACACCGGCCTCGAAGGCTTGGGCGGGTTTCCGCGCCGGTGCAATTTCGTCCGGGTTGTGTTCCTGGGCCCGGACTGGCTGGGCCGCCGCCGCCAACATCGCCACGCAGACCGCGACAAGCACGGTCCGGCGCCACAACGGTCCTATAGCGCGGCGGGCAACAGGTGCGGCCGGTCTAGCTGTTGACGATCTTCCAACTGCCATCGGGCTGCCTGCAGGCGGTGCCATAGGCCGTCTCCGTTTTGCCTTGCACGGAAATGGTCTGTTCATATTCCCGGCAATACTGCCCGGAGCCGTTTTGATAGGACGGCTGCGGCGTTACGGTTCCGGAATTACCGCTATCGGGGTTACGCCAACTAACCGTATCGCCGGATGGGGTCGCCTCAAGCGTTCGCTGGGTGGTTTGCTGCAAGGCAAGGCGGTCGGCACGGTCGAGGGATTTGCCGACTTCACCTCCCAGAAAAGCCCCCAACAGAGTGCCTGCGGCGACGGCGACAACCGTGCCCCGGCCCTTGCCGATTTGACTTCCCGCCACGGCGCCGCCAACGGCGCCCAATAGAGTTCCCAGCGTCTGCTTCTCCGCGCCTTGCTGGCAAGCGGTCAATCCAAGGGCGATGAACCCAATGGCTATAAAACGTGCGCTTCGTATCATTGTTGGTTCCGTTCTTCGTTTCGTACTTCGTTCCGTACTTCGTTTCGATCAATGGCTACAATGTTTGATCTGCCAGACAACTACGCCCAAACTTTGTCAACATTGCGGCATTGCGCCACAGACCAAGGGAATTCGACGCGCCGGCCACATATATATAGGACCAAAAGGCCAGACAACCAGGGCAGCCAAGGCAGATTGCACGGTGAGAGGTTACCATATAGGTAACGTTCAGCCAAAATATCACGGCGCAATTCGTGGAGCCATCCATTTGGACAACTTGAACGAGCCATCGATCAGTGAAAATACGGTGAAAGACGGCGCCGGGGCCGGGGCCAGCAGGCATGCCGGGTTGCTGCGCCTGGCGACGCGCGTCGCCGTGGCCGTGGCCGGCCTGCTCATCGTGGCCAAGCTGATCGCGTGGTTCATGACCGATTCGGTTGCCATATTAAGTTCCTTGATGGATTCCGTCCTGGATGTGGGCGCCTCCCTGGTCAATATGTATGCCGTCGCCCATGCCTTGATGCCGGCGGACCGGGAGCATCGATTTGGCCATGGCAAGGCCGAGGCGCTGGCGGGGTTGGCGCAATCGGCCTTTATTTCCGGTTCGGCGATCTTCCTGGTGGCCGAGGCCAGCCAACGCCTGTTTGAACCCCGCGCCGTGGTCCGCGATGAATTGGGTATCGCGGTCATGGTTTTGTCCCTGGTGCTGACTGTCGGATTGGTCATTTTCCAGCGAGATGTTGTGAAACGCACGGGATCCGTCGCCATTTCCGCCGATTCCATGCATTACCGCGGCGATATTCTGGCCAATCTGGGGGTTATCCTGGCGCTGGTCCTGGCTGGCCGCTTTGGCTGGGTTTACGCTGATCCCATCATTGCCCTGCTGGTGGCCGGCTATATCCTGTTCGGCGCCTGGGGCATCATCAAAAGCGCCCTGGATCAATTGATGGACCGGGAGTTGCCCGAGGATCAGCGCCAGCGTATTCGCGAAATCGCCCTGGCCCACGAAAAAGTCGAGGACGTGCACGATATGCGTACCCGCTCATCGGGCATGCAATCGTTTATCCAACTGCACATGGAGCTGGACGGCGATCTGACCCTGATGCAATCCCATGAAATCGCCGATCAGGTCGAGGGCGCCATCCGCGCCGCGTTCCCCGGCGCCGAAGTTATCATCCACCAAGATCCAGCCGGACTGGAAGAATGGCAACCCGAATACACCCAATGACACAGCAAGACATTATTGCCTTCCTGAAGCGTCCCGAAAGTCATGGTTTGGGGCAGCATGACGGCGTCGAGTGCGTGGAAACCCACGGCGCCTTGATATTTCTGGCCGGTGATCTGGCCTATAAGCTGAAGCGGGCGGTGCGTCTGCCGTATCTTGACTTCTCGACCCTGGCGAAGCGCCGGGCGGCTTGCGAAAACGAGGTGCGTCTGAACCGGCGCACCGCGCCCAATCTCTATCTGGGCGTCGAGCCGGTTGAGCGCCAGGCGGATGGCGAGCTGACAATCGGCGCCGGCGGCGGAGAGGTTGTTGACTGGCTGGTGAAGATGCGGCGCTTTCCCGATGAGGCCTTGCTCAGCAAAGCCGTCGGGCGGGGTGCGTTGAGGCCCGGGATTGTCCGTGCCCTGGCCGATGTGATCGCGGCATTTCATCATCAGGCGGAGGTCTCCAGCGATTGGGGCGGGGCCGATGAACTGGCCCGTATCGCCAAGGCCGATGCCAAGACCATGTCCCGCTACGTCCCCGATCTGTTCGACCCGGCCACGTCCGCATTGGTTGCGAAGGGCATGCGGGCGGCGGTCGAGAGCCAGCGGGTATTGCTCGAGCGCCGCCGCGCCGACGGCTTCGTCCGCCATGGCCATGGTGATTTGCATCTGGCCAATATTTTCCTCGACAACTTTTCTCGTGACGGCTTATCTCCTTGCGGCGGTCAACCCACATTGTTCGACGCCATCGAGTTCGATGACCGGCTGGCGCAAAACGATGTGCTTTATGACCTCGCCTTCCTGTTGATGGATCTATGGCACCGGGGTCTGCGGCATGAGGCAAACGGGATCTTTAACCGCTATCTACTGCGCACCGCCGATCTGGACGGTCTTGCCGCGTTGCCGCTGTTCCTGTCACTGCGGGCCGGCATCCGGGCCCATGTTACGGCCACCATGGCGGCTGGGCGCGAAGACAATGCATCCCTGCGCGCGGAAGCCAAAAGCTATCTCGATCTGGCCGCCGATCTTCTACAGCCGCGCGCCCCCGTCCTGGTCGCGGTCGGTGGCTTTTCGGGCAGTGGCAAATCTCACTTCGGCGCCGCCCTGGCACCCCTGTTGGGCGCCGTCCCCGGCGCGCTGCATTTGCGCAGCGATGAACTACGCAAGGTGATGCTGGGCGTGGACCCGGAAACCAGCCTTGATAAATCGGCCTACACCTCGAAAATCAGTGCCCGGGTCTATGAGGAATTGCGCCAGCGCGCCGGCCGGGCCCTCACGTCCGGCCAGGCGGTGATCGCCGACGCCGTTCATAACCGGTCCGATACGCGGGCCGCCCTGGCCGGTTTGGCGCGGCAACGGAACGTGCCCTTCATCGGCCTCTGGCTTGACGCCGACCCCGCCCTGATGGCGGGCCGGATCGCCGGGCGCCGGGGCGATGCCTCGGATGCCGATGCCGCCGTGATGCAAAGACAAGTGGCGAACGGTGCGGGGACAATAGAGTGGCGCCGGCTTGACGCGGCGGCGCCGTTGTCGGAAAACCTATCTCGTGTCCAGGCATTGGTCGGGGCGGTGGGTTATACCAAGGTGCGGTAGTTCCGGTTTATGTCTCAACAGAGTAGCAGTATCGAAGTTCAATATGGCTGGGTGATCCTCTTCGCCTCGCTGATGATTCACAGTATCGGTCTCGGCGCCCCGAATATTCTGTTTGTCACGCTAAAGCCCATCGCCGCTGATTTGGGTACCGACCGCGCCGTGCCGTCATTGGCTTATTCCCTGATGATGCTGGGTACCGGGTTGGGCGGTCTGGCCATGGGCTGGTGGCTGGACAAGCGCGGGGTCATGGAACCGGTATTGTTCGGCGCGGTGATGATCGGCCTCGGCTCTCTCCTGGCCGCGCAATCATTAGGCAAATGGAACCTGTATCTGGCCAATGGCATTCTGATCGGCCTATTGGGCAAGGCGGCGATGATCGCGCCCCTGATCGCCAACGCCACCCGCTGGTTCGACCGCCGGCGCGGCCTGGCCGTGGCCATTATCGCCTCCGGTCAAGGCGTGGCGGGCGTGTTCTGGCCCCCCATCATGCGCTATATCAACGACAATGCCGGCTGGCGGGATGTCTATCAGTTTTACGGTGTTTTCGTGCTGGTTACGATGATCCCACTGGCGCTGCTGCTGCGGCCCAAGCCTCCCGCCATTCCGGCCGATGCCATACAAGGGAAGAACGAAGCCGACGGCCGCGTGCTTGGCCTGCCGTCCAACGCGGTGCAACTGGCCTTGTGGTTCGCGGTGGTGGGCTGTTGCGCGGCCATGGCCATGCCCACCGTTCATCTGTTCAGCCATGCCACCGATCTTGGTTTCCCGGCGGCGCGGGCGGCGGAATTATTGTCCGTGCTGTTCGCCGCCGCCTTCTGCAGCCGCATTGCCTTTGGCATGCTGGCGGACCGGATCGGCGGAGTGCGGACCTTGTTGATAGGCTCGGGCTGTCAGGCAACGATGCTACTGGTCTTCAGCCAGGTGAATAGTCTGCCGGGGCTCTATATCGCGGCCTTCATGTTCGGTCTGGGTTTCGCAGGCATCATGCCCTGCTATGCCTTGATCGTCCGGGTGCTGTTTCCCATCAATCAGATTGGTTGGCGCATCGCCGGGCAATATCTGTTCGCCGCGTTGGGCATGGCGCTGGGCGGTTGGCTGGGCGGCGCCATTCATGACATCACGGGCGGCTATGCCGCCGCCTTCCTGGTTGGGTTCGCCTTCAACATCATGAATTTGGTGCTGATCGGAACACTATACATGCGCCAATTACGCTTCGGACAATCCGCCGCGCTGGCCTGATCCGGGACCATATGCCGCGGCCCGGTCCGTTGCAGTGACCCTTGTTCGGGCCCATATTTACCCTGCCGGCCCAAGGCAATTGGAACAGGGAGATAAGGTCATGACATACAAACGCATCATGGTGCCTCTGAATGGTGCGGACGACCCCCGTCACGCCCTTTGGCTGGCATTTGAGATCGCCGGGCGGTTCGATGGCCAGGTCACCGGACTGCATGCCGCCATGGATACCATGGCGAGTGTGCCCTACATGGGCGAGAGCATGTCCGCCGCCTTGGCGGACAACATGATTTCGGCCCTGGATAACGCCGCCGAATTCCGCCAGCAGACAGCCCAAAGGGCATTCGATGAGGCGCGAAAAGACTTCCCGGGCATCGCCGGAGAGGTTCGTGTTGTCCGTGGCCGGGAGGATGAGGTTCTGGCCAGCCATGGCCGTTTGGCCGACCTGGTGGTTGTGGGGCGTCCAGACAGTGAGACGGCGTTGAGTGAAAGCCATACCATGCATGCCGCGATCATGGAGACGGGCCGGCCGGTTCTTGTCGCCCCGCCGGCGCGGTCAAAAACCTTTGCCCGCAATATTCTGGCGGCCTGGAACGGCTCCACCCAGGCCGCCCGCGCCCTAACCGCCGCCCTGCCCTTGATGCGCGAGGCCGAGGCCGTAACCCTGCTGCAAATCGACGAGGGCGAGGAGGTCTCGGTGCAGGATGCCGCCGACTATCTGGCCGCCCATGGCTGCCGGGCCCAGGGTATTACCCAGCCGCGAAACCAGGCGGTGGGCGGCGCTCTGTTGCAGGCGGCCTTCGATGAAGGGGCGGATCTTTTGGTCATGGGCGCCTATACCCACAACCGCATCCGTCAGCTAATTTTCGGCGGCGCCACCCTGGATGCCTTGCTGGACGCGACCATACCGGTATTGATGGCCCATTAAGGGTTTGTCTAAGTCACAACGGGAAACTTAGACCTTATGGGCGAAAGGTGGTAAGTTGCGTCGATCATGAGTGAAACCTTAGCCAACAGCCGCCGCACCCTGATCCTGACCGGGGCCAGCCGGGGCATTGGCCATGCCACCGTGAAGCGGTTTTCATCGGCCGGCTGGCGGGTCATTACCTGTTCCCGTCAGGCCTTTCCCGAGGACTGCCCGTGGGAGGCGGGACCGGAAGATCATTTACAGATTGATCTGGCGGACCCGGCAGACGTGGATGCGGGCATCGAGGAGTTGAAGTCGCGTCTGGGCGGCGGGCCCCTGCATGCCCTGGTCAACAACGCCGGAATTTCGCCCAAGGCCGAAAATGGCGCGCGGCTCTCCTCTATAACCACGGACCTCGCCGTCTGGCAGCAGGTAACGCAGGTGAATTTCTATGCCCCGATCATGCTGGCCCGCGGCCTGCTGGACGAATTGAAACTGGCGCATGGCTCGGTGGTCAACGTCACCTCTATCGCCGGCAGCCGGGTGCATATGTTCGCCGGCACGGCCTATGCCACCTCGAAAGCCGCCCTGGCCTCCCTGACCCGGGAAATGGCGGCGGACTTCGCGCCCCAAGGCGTGCGCGTCAACGCCATCGCGCCGGGCGAAATCAAGACCGAGATCCTCTCTCCCGACACCGAAGAATTGTTGACGCCCACCATTCCCATGCGCCGCCTGGGCACGCCGGAGGAAGTGGCGAAGACGATCTATTTTCTCTGTACGGAACAATCCAGCTATGTGAACGGCGCCGAGATCCATATTAACGGCGGTCAGCACGTCTGATGAAGGTTGTTCATAGTCCGGCCCACATCGGCCATGACCCCGAAAATTTCATCTCCACCGGCCGGCTTGCGCCATCACCCGAATGCCCCGAACGGGCCCACCGCCTGCTCGCCGCCGTCACCGATGCCGGCTACGAGATTTTGCCGCCCCGGGAGCATGGCATGGAGGCCATTCGCGCCGTGCATCCGGACGGCTATCTGGATTTCCTGCAAAACGGCCTGACGGAATGGCGGAAATTGCCCAATCCGGGCCCGGCCATGATGGCGAACGTGCATCCGGGCCGGCATATGCAAGGCCGGCCGGAAGCCATTGTCGGCAAGGCCGGATATTACATGGCGGATACCGCCTGCCCCATATTGCCCGGCACCTGGGCGGCGGCGGAAGCCGCGGCGCAGGTAGCGTTGACGGCCGCCGATCTGGTTCTGGCGGGCGCGGGCGCGGCCTATGCCCTGTGCCGCCCGCCCGGCCATCATGCCTATGGCGATCAGGCCGGGGGATTTTGTTTTCTCAACAATGTTGCCATCGCGGCCCAGTACATGCGCCAGGATTCGAGGGCGCGGGCGGGCCGGGTGGCGATCCTGGACGTGGACGTGCATCACGGCAACGGCACCCAGGGGATATTCCAGGACCGGGCGGATGTGCTGTTCTGCTCCCTGCACGGCGATCCATCGGTGTTCTATCCCTATTATGCCGGCTACGGGAACGAGCGCGGGACCGGCGCGGGGGAAGGCTATACCTTGAACCTGCCCCAGGCGCCGGGCACGGGCGATGATGCCTATCTGGCATCGCTCGCCACCGCCCTGTCGGCGATCAAGAACTTCGCGCCGGACTATCTGCTGGTCTCATTGGGTCTGGATGCTCAGGAAAATGACCCCCTGGGCATTCTCGCCATCACCACCAGCGGCTTCGAGCGCATGGCCGCGGCCATCGGCGCCCTGGGCCTGCCCAGCCTGATCGTACAGGAAGGCGGTTACCTTTGTGACGAGCTGGGCGACAACCTGCTGGCTTTTCTTGGCGGGTTTGAGGCCGCTCCCTGATCCTGGGCGCTAATCCTGAGCCTTGATCATGCGGCCCGCGATACGGCGGCCGCCAAAGATATGGACATGGAAGTGGGGCACTTCCTGGTGCGCGTCGGCGCCATTATTGGCGACCAGCCGGTAACCGGTCTCGTTGACCCCGGCCATGCTTGCGGCCTCCGCGACCAGCTTCATGAAACCGCCCATCTCCTCCAGCGTGGCGCCGGCGTTGAATTCTTCCAAATTGGTGTAGGGACCCTTTGGGATGACCAGGATATGCACGGGCATCTGGGGGTTGATGTCGTGGAAGGCCAGGGCGTGTTCGTTCTCGTGCAGCTTTTTGCAGGGAATTTCACCGCGCAGGATCTTGGCGAAGATATTGTTCTGGTCGTACATCCGGTGTCCTATTTCTTTTCGTTCTTTTTCTGCTTTTTCTTCTTCAGATCGGAATCGATCCGGCGGCGCTGTAGGACAGCATAGACCTCGTCCGGTTTTACGCCCTTGGCGGCCCACAGGACGAGGAGGTGGTAAAGCAGATCGGCGCTTTCCTCCAGCAAATCCTCGTGGGTTTCGGCCAGGGCCGCGACCACGGTTTCGGTCGCCTCCTCGCCCAGTTTCTGACAGATCTTCGGCAGCCCTTTCGACAGCAGTTTCGCCGTCCAGGATTCCGCCGGATCGGCGCCGCGCCTCTCCTCGATAACCGCATAGAGCTGGTCGAGAATTTCACTGCCCCGCGGCCTTGCCGCTGTTTCTGACTCTGGCATCGGTAATGACTTTCGTTTGTTAGAGGTCTCTTGGCATGACGAAACTTCGCAATCGCCCCGTCTGTCCGGACAGCTTGTCCCAGGGATCTTGAAATTGCAGAACCGCCAGCCCGCCGGGTGGAAAATTCATGAACAATTCCCTTAACACATCATCGTCGCCCCCGCCGCAGTAAAACGCAGCTGTTTCATGCAGGCCCGGATTATGACCGATAAGCATGACGGTTTCCGCCTTGTTCGGCAGGGCGCGGATTTGTTGTTGCAGCGCCACGGCGCCGCTGAGATAGAGGGTTGATAAATATTCAGCCTCCGCCGGGTGGTCCTGGCAAGCCGCCACCCCTTCCCAGGTTTGCCGCGTCCGCAGGGCGGTGGAACAGAGCACCCGATCGAAGCGCACGCCCAATGCGGCGATATGGCCGCCGATAACCAATATGGCGCGCTGCCCGGCGGAGTTGAGGGGACGGTCATGATCATCCAGTTCGGGGCCGCCCAAGGCGGCGTCGCCGTGACGCAATAGATATAAAACCCCCACGTCAGGTCCCAATCCGGACCGGCAACCCCGCCGTCCGCATGGCTTGTTTCACTTCCGAAATGGAAAATTCACCAAAATGAAAGATCGAGGCCGCCAGAACCGCATCCGCATGCCCACTGACAATGCCGTCGACCATATGCGCCAGGGTGCCGACGCCGCCCGAGGCGACCACGGGCACGCCGACCGCATCCGCCACGGCGCGTGTCAGTTCCACGTCGAAGCCGGACTTGGTGCCGTCCCGGTCCATGGAGGTGAGCAGGATTTCGCCGGCGCCCAGTTCCGTCATGCGCCGGGCCCAGGCCACCGCCTCGATCCCCGTGGGATTGCGGCCGCCGTGGGTGAAGACCTCGAAACCGCCCTTGCCGTCGCGCTTGGCGTCGATGGCGACGACGATGCATTGATTGCCGAACTTGCGGGCCGCCTCGGCCACGAATTCGGGCCGGTTGACGGCGGCGGTGTTGATGGAGACCTTGTCGGCGCCGGACAGCAGCAGCCGGCGCACATCCTCCACCACGCGGACCCCGCCGCCCACGGTAAGCGGCATGAAGCAATGTTCCGCCGTGGCCCGGACTACGTCATAGATGATGTCCCGGTTGTCCGACGACGCCGTGATATCGAGAAAGGTGAGTTCATCGGCGCCGGCCTGGTCATAGATCCGGGCCTGTTCCACGGGATCGCCGGCGTCCACCAGATCGACGAAATTGACGCCCTTGACCACGCGGCCGTCCTTGACGTCCAGGCAGGGTATGACGCGTTTCGTCAACATGATTTGGTCAACCTAGCAGGGCCAGCGCGGCGGGTGCGTCGAAGGCGCCATCATAGAGCGCCCGGCCGACGATGACGCCATCAATGCCGCAGCCTTCTTCGGCCTTCAAGGCGCGGAGGTCCGTCAGATCGGTGACCCCGCCGGAGGCGATCACGGGCGTGCTCAAGCCATCCGCCAGGGCGGCGGTGGCGGCCACGTTATGTCCCTGCATGGCGCCATCCCGGTCGATATCCGTATAGATGATGGCGGCGGCGCCCGCACCTTCAAAATGGCGAGCCAGGTCGAGCACGGGTGTTTCGGATTGTTCGACCCAGCCTTCCACGGCCACGCGCCCGTCCCGGCCGTCGATACCGACGGCGATGCGGCCCGGATGGCGGCGGCACAGATCTGCCACCAGGTCCGGCTGGCGCAAGGCCCAGGTGCCGATGATCACCCGGCGGATGCCCGCTTCCAGCCAGGCCAGAGCAGTATCCTCGTCGCGGATGCCGCCGCCCAATTGCACAGGCGTTTCCACCGCCGCCAGAATCGCCGAGACCGCCTGGCCGTTGACGGGGCGGCCCTCGATGGCGCCGTTCAGGTCCACCAGATGCAGCCATTGGCAGCCGGCGTCCTGAAAGCTGCGGGCCTGGGCGGCGGGGTCATTGTTGAACACGGTCGCGGCGTCCATGTCACCGCGCAACAGACGCACGCAGGCGCCGTCCTTGAGGTCTATGGCGGGGTACAGGTTCATCTCAAATTTTCATATTGGATTTTCATATCAGGGCGACCAGGACAAAAAATTGGCGATGAAGCGCAGGCCCACGGCCTGGCTTTTTTCGGGATGGAATTGCGTGCCGGCAATATTGTCCCGGCCCAGGGCCGCGACGATGGGCGGGCCATAATCCACGGCGGCCATCACCTGGGTCGGGTCGTCGGGCACGAAGCCATAGGAATGCACGAAGTAGACGTGGGCGCCGGGGTCGATGCCCTTGAACAGCTTGACCGGGCTTTCCGAAATGTTGAGGGTATTCCAGCCCATGTGGGGGACTTTCATGCGGGGTTCGCCCGGTTCAATGGCGCGAACCTCACCACGGATCCAGCCCAGGCCGTCGTGGCTGCCATGTTCCAAGCCGCGCTCCGCCAACAACTGCATGCCGACGCAAATGCCAAGGAAGGGCCTGGCCTTGTGCAGGGCGAATTCGGTCAGGGCCTCGACCATGCCGTCGACCGCCGACAGACCCGCCTTGCAATCAGCGAAGGCGCCGACGCCCGGCAGGACGACCCGGTCCGCCCTGGCGACCACTTCCGCATCGGACGTTACCCGCACCTCGACCACGTCATCATGATCCTGCCCAGCCCTTTCGAAGGCTTTTTCAGCGGAACAGAGATTGCCGGAGCCATAGTCGACGATCGCAACTTGCATCTTGCCCTCTAGACGGGATCGAACGGCGTGGCGAACGGCGTCAATCCACTGGCCGGCAGGGGTGATGGATAGGTGGCGGGGTTCGCGCTTTTGACGGCGTCCATGGGCCAAACATGGTGAAAAAATTCCTCTTCCGCCTCGATCAGGTTATGCGCCGCGACAACGGTGACAAAATCATACCCCCTGGCCGACAGGCGCCAGCGCCGCCATTCGTTGGCCACGGAAGCCACCAGCAAGGACAAGACCAAGAACAGCAACGACCCAGTCCAAGGGTCCAGCCCGGTGAATGCCGCCAGCGCCGAGAAAGTCCCGGTTAGCAGCAGATAGGCCAGCAGGCCCCAGAATTGCATCCGGTACAGCAGCCACGGCAGAGGTATGAACAAGGCCGGCCAGCAAAAACCCTCCTTGATCAAAACCACGTCGGGGTCCGCCACCTTCATGGCATCCAGCCGGCCGGGCCTGTGTTGCACGGTGTAAAGCCGCATGGCGTTACAGGCTGCCGCCCAGCACGCCCTTGGTGGAGGGCACCGCGCCGGCGCGGCGGGGATCGATTTCCATGGCTTGGCGCAGGCTGCGGGCCAGGGCCTTGAAACAGCTTTCGATCATGTGATGATTGTTTTCGCCATACAGCACTTCCACATGCAAGGTGATGCCGGCTGCCTGGCTGAGGGCCTGAAACCATTCCCGGAACAATTCCGTATCCATCTCGCCCAGCTTGGGCCGGCTGAAATTGACCTTCCAGATCAGATAGGGCCGGTCGGACAGATCCAAGGCCACCCGCGTCAGGGTCTCGTCCATGGGCACCATGGCGCTGCCATAGCGGACGATGCCGGCACGGTCGCCCAGCGCCTCGCGGATCGCCTGCCCGATGGCCAGGCCCGTATCCTCGGTGGTGTGATGGCCGTCGATATGCAAATCACCCTTTGCGCGGACCATCAAATCCATCAGGCCGTGGCGGGAGAGTTGTTCCAGCATATGATCCAAAAAGCCCAATCCGGTGGAGACGTCATAGACGCCGGTGCCGTCGAGATTGATTTCGACGGAGATCTGGGTTTCCCTGGTGTTCCGGTCCACTTTTGCCTGGCGCATGGCGCTGCTCCTCGATAACTGGCAGGCGCGGTATACCAGGACGGGACGATGTCCGCCAGTGCGTGCTTGAATTGGCTTCGCGCCCTGGAATTCGCGAAACTTGAAATCTCGCGCCTTGGAATTCGCGAAACTTGAAATCTCGCGCCCTGGAATTCGCGAAACTTGAATTGATGGCGGAATCACCATACATGAGGGTTCCGCGAATAAAGGAACCGGCATTTGAGACATACCAACGAAGATATCTGGTACGGTACGACAATACTTTGTGTCCGCAAGGGCGCGGACGTGGTCATGATAGGCGATGGCCAGGTCAGCCTGGGCCAGACCGTGATCAAGGCCAATGCGCGCAAGGTGCGGCGCCTCGGCACGGGCGGCAAGATCATTGCCGGTTTCGCCGGCGCCACGGCGGACGCCTTCACCTTGTTTGAACGGCTGGAAGGCAAGCTGGAACAGCATCCCGGCAATTTGACCCGCGCGGCCGTGGAAATGGCCAAGGATTGGCGCACGGACCGCTATCTGCGCCGCCTGGAGGCGATGATGGCCGTGGCGGACGTGGACACCTCCCTGGTGCTGACCGGCACCGGCGACGTGCTGGAGCCCGAGGACGGCTTGATCGGCATCGGTTCGGGCGGCTCATTCGCGCTCGCCGCCGCCCGCGCCCTGATCGACCGGGATGACATGGCGGCCGAGGATATCGCGCGCCGCGCCATGCAGATCGCCGCCGGCATCTGCGTCTACACCAACGAGAACATTACCGTGGAAACCTTGCACCCCAATTTGGCGCCCGAGGCCAGCACATGACCGAATTCAGCCCCCGGGAAATCGTTTCCGAACTGGACCGCTATATTGTCGGCCAGAATGACGCCAAGCGCGCCGTGGCCATTGCCCTGCGCAACCGCTGGCGGCGCATGCAGCTGAAGGGCAACATGCGCGAAGAGGTGATGCCCAAGAATATCCTGATGATCGGCCCCACCGGTGTCGGCAAGACCGAAATTGCCCGCCGCCTGGCCCGCCTGGCGGGCGCCCCGTTCGTCAAGGTTGAAGCCACCAAATTCACCGAAGTCGGCTATGTGGGCCGGGATGTGGAACAGATCGTCCGCGATCTGGTGGAAATCGCCCTGACCATGCTGCGCGAGAAACGGCGGGAATCCGTTCAGGCCAAGGCCGAACTGGCGGCCGAGGAACGGGTGCTTGATGCCCTGGTCGGCGATACGGCCTCCGCCTCCACGCGGGATGCCTTCCGTCAAAAACTACGCAGTGGCGAGTTGGCGGAAAAGGAGGTGGAACTGGATTTGGCCGACACGGGCGGCGGCGGCATGCCGACCTTCGATGTGCCCGGCATGCCCGGCGCCCAGATGGGCATGATCAATCTGAACGACATGCTGGGCAAGGCCCTGGGGACGGACCGTACCAAACGCCGGCGGCTGACGGTGGAGGAATCCTACGAACTCCTGGTGGCGGAGGAATCCGACAAGCTGCTGGACGAAGAATCCCTGGTTCGCGACGCTTTGTTGGCGGTGGAGGAAAACGGTATCGTCTTCCTGGACGAAATCGACAAGGTCACCGCGCGTTCGGAGCGTTCGGGCGGTGATGTCAGCCGTGAAGGGGTGCAGCGGGACCTCCTCCCCCTATTGGAAGGCACCACCGTGTCGACCAAATACGGGGCGATTAAGACCGACCACGTGCTGTTTATCGCCTCCGGCGCCTTCCATCTGGCCAAGCCCTCCGATTTGTTGCCCGAGCTGCAAGGCCGCCTGCCCATCCGGGTCGAGCTGTCGGCCCTGGGCGCGGAAGATTTCAAACGAATTCTTCTCGAGCCTGAGTTCTCCCTGATCAAACAATATGTGGCCCTTTTGGGGACCGAGGGCGTCACCCTGGAATTCGCCGATGACGCCATCGATGAAATCGCCGCCCTGGCGGCGGAGGTCAACCAGAACGTGGAAAACATCGGCGCCCGCCGCCTGCACACGATTTTAGAGCGGATCCTGGACGAAATCAGCTTCACCGCCACCGACCGCCCCGGCGTCACCGTTACCATTGACGCTGACTTTGTGCGCGACAACATGGGCGACCTGGCGAAAAACGCCGATCTGTCGAAGTTCATTCTATAGAATTTTACTAAACTCCACCGGCCACGGGGCCTGTTTCAGGTGTTCGGCGGCCAGGTCCGCCAGGCCTGGGTCGGTGCCGATGGCGCCGCAGTAAATTGACGGGCCCGAAGATCTTGCGAAGGCGGCGGCCATGTCCTTGGCGCCATGGCGCCCTTCGCCGGCGAACAGGCCGATACCGAGCAAGGGGCTTTGGTGGTGGGCCAGGACTTGGTCCAGTCGCGGCGGCTGATCCAGGAACGCCACCTCGACCGCCGCGAACCGGCCTCGGGAGGCGATGGCGCGTTGCTGTAGGCGGGCGGCCTGGGCCGAGGCCGGGTCGCGCAAGGTGCCGTGGCCGATCAAGAGCAGGTAATCGTCCCCCACGGGCCAGGACCAGGCCGTGGCCGCTGCTTCCGCCCGCGCCGCCAGCAGCCCGGCCAGGGCGGGATTGAAGCCAAGGGGCGGGTACAACAGCGGGCTTTGCGCCCAAGACAAATCCGCAATGGCGCCCGCCAGGCGGTTTTGGAAGGTCACGCCGCCGCTCATCAGGAAGGGCAGCAAACGGATCGCGCGGTCTTCAAATCCGCGCGCGGCTGCCGCCAGGCCGGGCCCGCCATGGAGCGTTGCCGCCCTGACATCGGCGAACAGATTTCGCTTGGCCAGGGCGCCCGCCAGATCATGCAGGGCCGCATCGCCTTCCGTCGTCCCGGTGCCATGGCCGACGACGATCAGCAGGTCATCCATCACGTTCCGCGCGGCCCGAACAGGATCACGGCGGCCCCGGTCAGGCAGATCACCGCGCCGATAAGGTCCCAGCGGTCGGGGCGCTGGGCCTCCACCAACCACATCCAGCCCAACGAGGCGGCGATATAAACCCCGCCATAGGCGGCATAGGCCCGGCCCGCGAAACCGCTGTCGATCCTGGTGAGCAGGTAGGCGAAGAGGACGAGCGAGGCGATGCCGGGGCCGAGCCACCAGGGCGATTTATCCAACCGCAACCAGGCCCAGAAAGCGAAACAGCCCGCGATCTCGGCCACCGCCGCGCCCAGATAGGTGCCCAAGGCAATCATGAACTACCCGTTCTTGGGAAACCCGGCCTTGCGCAGACCGTTGAGCAGCATTTCCGTATGCTCCGGTTTCTGGAACAGTTGGTTTTCGCCCCGAAACAGGCTATCGATGAAGTCCGGTGACGTGCGCATCAATTCCGCCAAATGGATATCGACCAGGTCCTGTTTTCCGGCCTTGGCCGCATGGGCGATCATCATGGCGCGTCGGATCGGCGCGTTGGGCGAGGCCTGGATCGCCAAATGGGCCCATTCTTCAAAGGCGCCGTCGTCCTGTTCGATGAACGCCGCCATGGCCAGGGCCAAGTAGGCGGGATGGACAAAGTTATCCTTCGGGCTCAGGCGAATAGATTGATGGGCATGGGCCTTGGCGCCGTCGAATACGCCGGCGCTGGCTTCGCACCAAGACCATATGCGCAGGACCATGGCATCATTCGGGTTGAGTTCATGGGCGCGCCGAAAATCACGCATGGCTTCTTGAAACCGGCCCAGGCGAAACCGCGCCAAACCGAGGCTATGAAATGCCGTGGAGGAATTGGGCAGTTGCTTGAAGAATTCCCTGGCCCATTCTTCGGCCCGTTCCGCTGCTGCGCCCGGATCATCACCCCACCGATACAAACTTTGAATGGCGTAGGCGAAACAAATGGTTTGGTAGGCGACGCCGCATTTTCTGTTTAGTTCCACCGCTTCGATTGCCATGGCGATGGCTTGATCAAGCATGGACTGATCAGAAGCCCCGAATGCCTCCATGCATGTCACTTGCGCCCGCCAAGCGAGCTCGTGGGCGCTATCGAAAGTTTGCCCCCGGCGCCCAGTCCGTTCCAATTCCGCTTCATTGACTTGCCGGGAAATACTCCCCACGACTTGTGCGGTGACCTGTTCCTGCAACTCGAAGACATCCTCGAGATCGCCGTCATAACGTTCGGCCCAGACATGGCCGCCGTCCTGACCGTCGATAAGTTGCGCCGTAATACGGACCCGCTGGCCCGCCTTGCGCACGCTGCCTTCCAGGATGAAATGCACGCCAAGTTCCCGCGCCACATCCTTTACATCGACCCTCTGCCCCTTGTAGGTGAAGGTGGTGTTGCGGGCGATCACGAACAAATCCTCGAAGCGGGACAATTCGGTAATGATATCTTCCGTCATGCCGTCGGCGAAGTATTCCTGTTCCGGGTCGCCGGACAGATTGTCGAACGGCAGCACGGCGATGGAGGGTTTGTCGGGTAGCGTCAGTAGCGCACCGCCGGCCATGGGTTTGGTGGCATCGCCCGGAGACCATTGCCAGATGCGCACTGGGCGGGCGATGTTTTTCAGGTTTTGTTCGCCCCTATCCGCAAAGGCCACGTCGAGGCGGTCCCGGATATCTTCGTGAACCCGGTTTGAAATGGCGACGCCGCCGGGCGTGGCGGCCTCTTGCAGGCGGGCGGCGATGTTGACGCCGTCGCCCAGAATATCCTCCCCCTCGATGATGATATCGCCGAGATTGACGCCAATACGGAAGATTATGCGCCGGTCTTCTTCGACGCCTTGGTTGCGGGCGGCCATGCCCCGTTGCACCTCGATCACGCATTGGGTGGCATCGACCACGGAGGGGAATTCCAACAACAAGCCGTCGCCCATGGTCTTGACGATGCGGCCGCCGTGCTGGGCGATCAAGGCATCGATCAGCTCCGCCCGATGGGCGCGCAGGCTGGCCAGGGTGCCCGCCTCGTCCGCGCCCATGAGCTTGGAATAGGCGACCACGTCGGCGGACACGATGGCCGCCAGCCTGCGTTGTGTGCGCTCCGTCATGGCGCGAGTTTAGCGGGACGGCGGTGCATTGGCCATTGGCGAAGTGGGCTCCGCCGCCGCTCACCAAAACGTGCGTATTGCCATTGATGACGAGTGATCTATTACTTGAGCTGGATTCGTTACAGGGCGGCAGGCATGAGCAGCGTACAGATTATACTTCACCACTACCCCCAATCACCGGTGAGCGAAAAGGTCCGGGTCGTGCTGGGCATGAAGGGGCTGGCCTGGAAGTCCGTGGAAATCCCGCGCCTGCCGCCGAAACCGAACCTGATGCCGTTGACGGGTGGTTACCGCCTCACCCCGGTGATGCAGATCGGCGCCGATGTCTATTGCGATACCAAATGCATCATCCGCGAGTTGGAGCAGCGCTTTCCGGAGCCGACGCTGTTTCCAGGCGGCGCCCATGGCCTGGCCTGGGGCGCGGGACAATGGACCGACGGTCCGCTGTTTCAGGACGTGGTCACCGTGGCCCTGGTCGAGATGAGCCCCAACATGCCGCCGGAATTTCTGGCCGACCGCGGACCGCTCTATTTTGGCCCCGGCTTCTCGCTCGACGATATCAAGGCCAAGTATGTGGAATGCCTGGCCAACGTGCGGGCCCAATTCGGCTGGGTCGATGAACGCCTCACCGCCAGGGATTTCATGTTGGGCGCCAAACCCGGCTTGCCGGACGCCCTGGTCTATTATCTGGTCTGGTTCCTGCGCGACCGCATGGCCGAGGGAGAGGCCTTTCTGTCCCAGTTTAAGAACCTGGTGCCGTGGGAGCAACGCATCAAGGCCATCGGCCATGGTGCGCCCGAAGACATGAGCGATCTTGACGCCCTTGATATTGCCCGCGAAGCGGCGCCACAAACATCGGAACAATCCGATCCCGGCGATCCCACGGAGCTAACTGTCGGTGAACGGATCGCCGTCGAACCCACCGGCGGCGGCGCCCAGGTGACGGGCACGGTGCATGCCGTCTCCGCCAATCATCTGGCCTTGCTGCGCCAGGATGACCAGGTGGGGCAAATCTGTGTTCATTTCCCGCGCATCGGTTACAGCGTCAAACGGCTCTGAAACCGATCGGGACCGTTAACGGTTTCGCATCGCCCAGCATGCTAATCTCACGTTCCTATTTTTGGAGGAAGCATCATGCTGGGCGTCATCGGGGCCATGAGCGAGGAAGTCCAGCTTTTGCGGGGCGAGTTGGAGGATGTGAAAACATCCCTGCACGCCGAGATCGAGGTTAGCCAGGGCAACTACAAAGGCACCGATATCGCCCTGGCGCAATCGGGCATCGGCAAGGTGAACGCCACCATCTGCACCCAAATGATGATCAATTTATTCTCGCCAACGAAACTTGTCTTCAGCGGCGTCGCGGGCGGCTTGCTGCCCAATATGCGGGCCGGCGACATCATCGTCGCCTCGCACGTGGTGCAATACGACATGGACCTGACCGCCTTCGGCCGCCGCCGTGGTGAAACGCCGGGCCGGGACCGTCTGATCGAATGCAATCCCGACCTCGTGGGCAAGGCGACAAGCGCGTTCGATGCGGCATTCGAAGATATCGGGGATGGCCCGAACCTGATGTTGGGAACCATCGCCTCGGGCGACCAATTCGTGCAGGGCCGGGATATGCGGCGCTGGCTGCAACGGGAATTCGCGGCCCTGGCGGCGGAGATGGAGGGTGCCGCTTTCGGCTACACCTGCCATCTTAACAATTTACCATTCGCCGTGATCCGCGCGCTTTCGGATTCCTCGAGTGAATCCGCCAGCGATGACTTTGAGCAAAACCTGCACACGGCCTGTCAAAATTCGTTCCGTGTGATGGATCAGATGATCCCAACGGCGCTGTGCGAACGAAACCAGCAGGAGCGGCGGTCTCAGGGTTGATCACGGCCACTGGGGCAATACTCTATCGCAGGGATATACCCAACACGGCCTCAAGATCGGCAATGGCTTGACCGGGCCCGGTCACCTTGATGGTGGTCATGCCCATGGCCCGGGCCGGTTTTAGATTTACCCCCAGGTCGTCCAGGAAGACCGCCTCCGATGGCTTGATCTCCAGCATCTCGCAAGCAATTTCATAGAACCGCGGTTCCGGCTTGCGAACGCCGGCGTGAGAGGATTCCACCACATGTTCGAAAATCTCCATGACCCCGGCAATGCGCGCGGCCTTGTCCGCGTCCTGGCTCATGGAGGGTCCGTGGCCCGTACGCATGTTGTTGGTCAGGCAGGCGGTCTTGTAGGATTTGGCGACGATGCGCAGCGCCGTGACCATCTCGGGCTGCAACTCGCCCGACAGCAGGGGCAGGATTTCGCTGCCATTGACCGCGTGGCCGGCGGCGCGGGTTTCCGCCTCGAACAAATCGCCGAATTCCTCGCGGCTGACTTCGTTGCGTTCCATCAGGGCCCAGGCGTTGCCGTCGGCATTGGTGGCGTTGACGGTGCGGATGAAATCCTTGGGCAATCCACGGGCTTCCTCGAACCTGGTGAAGGCGGTGAAGGGCGAGGTGGTGAAGACACCGCCGAAATCCCATAACACCGCCCTGATGGCGCCGTTGGGCGAACTCTGGTTACTCATATGGGAATTTCCTCATGCCTCGTCGGCTTTTAGTTTCAGGGACGCCGAATTGAGGCAATAGCGCAGGCCCGTCGGTTCCGGGCCATCGGGGAACAGGTGCCCCAGATGGCCATCGCAGCGGGCGCACATAACCTCCGTACGCCGCATGAAAAGGGAATTATCCTCTTCCTCGATAACATTTTCGGCCACCAGGGGCGTGTGAAAGCTGGGCCAGCCGGTGCCTGAGTCAAACTTGGTCTCCGACGAGAACAGCTCCAACCCGCAGCAGATGCAGGCATAAGTGCCGGCATCGTAACAAGAATTATAGCCAGGGCTGAACGGCCGTTCCGTCCCCTTGTCCCGGGCCACGTGAAATTCCTCGTCGCTTAATTGGGCCCGCCATTCGGCCTCCGTCTTGATGATCTTGTCCATGCCCCATTTCCCCTGCTACAGCTTTTTCAATGCCTTATTGATTTGCTTGATCTGATGCTTGATGTCCAGAGAGATTTTCGAGGTCACCTCCAAATCCCGGTCCTCCAGCACATCGCCGTCATGGTTTTCGGCCCAGGCATCGACGGTGTCGTCCCGCTCCTTCAGCAATTGGGCGATCTGCGGTTGATAGAGGGCCACCATCGCGGTGATCCATCGGTTGGCGGCCCAGGATGGATAGGTGTGATCAATTTCAAATCTGTCCAGCAGTTCGATCATGTCCGGCGCCTTGTACCAACATTCCCCCGTGACCCAGCGGTTGGTGGTGAACAGATGCGTGGGATAGCCCTTTTGGTCCATGGCGATGGCGGCCAAATGGCAAATGATTTCGTCACCCGTGGGCCATTCTTCCGTGTCCCCATAGGGCGCCGGCTTCATCCGGGCGGGGATGCCCTCGCGCCGGATAAACAAATGAAAATGCCCATGTTCGCCATCTTCCGGGCGATGGGAATGGTAATAATGCTGGCTATGGCTGTCATGATCGAAGACATCGCCGTCGGGATAATGGTCCCATTCGTAGAACGTACCCTGGTTGGCGATGATCTCGCCCACCACATTGGCCGAGGCCTTTTCCAGCACGCGGTAACATTCCCGGACCTCGGCGCCCGCGGCGGCCATTTTTTCCAGGCGGTCCCGTGACAGGCTGTCAAATAGACTCACGATGGATATTCCTCTTTTTCAGACGGTTGCATTCTGACCTATTCCCTGACCAGGCGGAAGCCAATCAGGATGTGCTTTATCGTCGCGGGCCGGCCATGGCGGGCGGCGGGGCGGCAAATTCCACAGCCCTTGTCGTCCCAGGAACCGCCCTTGACCAGATAGCGGCCGGCCTTATGGGCGGCGGTGGCGGTCCATTCAAAGACCTGGCCGGCCGGGTCCAGCAGGCCGTATGGACTGACCCCGGCAGGGAAGGATCCCACGGCCATGGTATCGAAAGGCCCGTTGTCGTGGCTGTTCAGACGGTCGGCACGGTAAGTTTCACCCCATGGAAAGCGCCGCCCATCCGTGCCCCGCGCCGCTTTTTCCCATTCCAGTTCGGTCGGCAGGCGCCAATGCCCCTGGCCCTGGCGGCTCAGCCAGGCGGCATAGGCGTTCGCATCGGGGTGCGAGACCATGACCACTGGGTGGTCGCCGCGGCCCGGCGGGGGTTGGTTGTCCGGCCAGGCATGGCGCCGGGTCCGTTGATAGGGATGGATCAAGCCATAGGCATGCCAGGTTTTCCGGTCCACATCCGGGGCCCGATGATCGGTCGCGGCAATGAAGGCCGCATACTGCCGGTTGGTAATGAGGTTCCGGGTAATGGCAAAGGCCGGCAGATGATGGCTTTGCCGGGGCCGTTCGTCATCGTACCAGCCCCATTTCCGGGTCCGGTCATGACCATAGGCCGCTTGATCCAGGTCGTAGGCGGCGTCGCGTTCAGCCTGGCCGGAGCCGGCAATGAACGCCCCCGCCGGGATCGTGATGGTTTCGGGCAGACCGGCCCCGCCGGCCAACGCCTCTTCGGCGCGGGGCAGGCCCGCCATCAGTCCGGCCACTATGATTAATGCGGTTCGCATGCTTCAGCCCGAATTTTGTTTCATAGGCCAAGTATAGAAGATCGGCATGGATTCCCAGACCTCATCACAGAAGTTTGAGGCGATGTGACTCGTCTCCCCGTCATTCGTTGGTGCACATTCCCGATGCAAAATTTGTCGCAAAAAATTGTTAAGAAAAATTGGGTCTTGGAGGCCGGATCATGGAACTAACGAAACACAAAATTCTGACCGCATCTGTTTTGCCGATTGTCATGGGCGCGGCCTTGGCGGCCGGCTCCGCCATACCCTTGGCCAATGTGGCCTTTGCCGCCGCGCCGGCCGGCGCCAGCCAAGGTGTTAATCCCACGGCCGTATCCCGCGGACAACAACCCCGCACGCCCGGCACACCGGCCCGCCCGGCGCCCTTGCAGTTGGCGGCCTGCAATCCCTGCGGCGCCAAGAAAAAAGGCTGTGGCGGCTGCAACCCGTGCGGCGCCAAGAAAGGCTGCGGCGGCTGCAACCCCTGCGCGGCGAAGAAAGCATGTGGCGGCTGTAACCCCTGTGC
>JAPYPT010000037.1 GCA_029937535.1 Alphaproteobacteria bacterium | reverse complement strand
CGCCCATTTTTACGTCGTTGCCGGGCTCGACCCGGCAATCCAGGGCAACAAACTCAGGTGTTTGCGGCTTTGCATCGGATAACCGCTTGGATCACCTTCGGGTCTATTCTGGAAATTGCCGCTTGGCGCTCGCCTTGCCGAGGACGTCGTCGTTTGCATCCAGTGCCTTTGCGGTCCACTGATACGTATGCGATCCATCCGGCGGACACGGACCTTCATACCAAAACGCGCCGGGTTTGATGCTTTTCTGACCGGCATATTTGGCACTGCCACCGCCGTGATCGTAAGGTGATTGAAAATCGACCATATCAAATCTGATTTTCATTGTTCCGCTGGGCACTCCCGACAAAACAAAGGCGGGACTCTTGACGTTATCCGGTTGTCCCGAAGAGCAATCCGGAGTTGCCCCCCACTCGAATGAGATGGCGAAGTTGTCCGCAAACGACGGGGACGAAGTCTGGGCGGAGAAGGCTAACAAAATTACGAACAAAGCGCCTTTATTCATGATTGTGTCTCCAAATTCAATTCACGGGAAATCGAACTCGATACTCCGTGTGACAACTTACCGACCGCCGATGACACTGTCAATCGGCATCGCGACGTTGGATCACGCGAGAGGGTGGCCAACCACATATTTTCGAGCCGGCTACCCTGACCCTGTTCGGCCTGGGCCTCCTGGGCCTTGGCGCCACCCGGCGGCGGAAGAAACGCGCAGCCTGATAACACCCTCACTTCAGGTTGCACTATTTGCCGCCAGTTATTTTTCGCCAAACGCCGCGACCTCCTCGGCGATCTGTTTCACCGCCAGATCGAACACCTGCTTGCCGGCTTCCGGTGTCGCCAGATCGGGGTGTGAGCCGATCCGGCCGTCGGGGAATTTGGCGCGGTAATCCGCCGCGTCGGTCCAGCGGCTCTTGAACGGCTCGGGCGGGCCCATGGTCCCATCCTTGATCTGCTCGGGGAACAGGTGCTGGGTCACCGAGACTTCGGAAATGGTGGCGTGCATGCCGTCCTTGTCGCCGAACAGTTTCTTGATCAGGGGGCGCATTTCCGAGCCGGTCCACCAATTCCGTAATGTGCAGCGCACCGACGGCTCATTGCCCGACCCATGCATGGTGTGGGCGGTATAAATCTCCTGAAAGGCGGCCTCGATGGTGGCGCTGTTGCCGCCGTGACCATTGATGAAATAGAACCTCTCGAAGCCGTGATGGGCCAGGCTGTCCACATAGTCGCCAATGACGCTGATCATGGTCGAGGGGCGCAGGGTCATGGAACCCTTGAAGGCCATGTGATGTTGCGCCATGCCCACGGATATGGTGGGCGCGACCATGGTGTTGGTAAGTTCACCCACGGCATAGGCGATCTCTTCCGAGGTTACCGCGTCCGTGCCGATCAGGCCGTTGGGGCCGTGCTGTTCGGTGGAGCCGATGGGCATGATGGCGGTGGTGAAGGTTTCGAGGTATCTTTCCACCTCCCCCCAGGTCTGCAACTGTAAACGCATCGGCAATTTTCCTTTCGGGAGCACTTCATGATCACGGGTATTGGCCGTATAGAACTGATTGTACGCGATTTGGAGGAATATGTGTCCTTCCTCGAAAACCTGGGCTTCGAAATCGTGCGGAACGGGAAGGGATGAGCCCTTCCCGCCGCATTAAGGGTACACGTAACAAGTACATGTCCCCGTAATGCTCCGCCTGGGCCATTGTTTGGGGTGAATGGGGGGACATGTACTTGTTACGTGTACCCCTATTCATGGAGCCGCTATTGTTTGCCGTTCGGCTTTTTCTTCCCCGCAATCGTCTTCCCTTGTCCCCCGCCGCGATATCTGGATAATCATGCCCGACACATTCGCCCCGAGCATATCCAAATTGGATATGCCCAAATCTTGAAGAAGAGAGAAATTTCAATATGAAATTTCTTTGTGGAGGCCATGATGAGCGACAACGAACTGTTTCCCGTTCCCGATGCCTGGGCCCAGCGGGCCTTTGCCGATAACGACAAATATCTCGCCCTCTACCAACAGTCCGTGGATGATCCGGACGGCTTTTGGGGCGAGCAGGGAAAGCGCATCGATTGGTTCAAGCCTTACACCAAGGTCAAGAACACCACCTATGGCCCCGGCGATGTCTCCATCAAGTGGTACGAGGACGGCACCCTGAACGCCGCCTATAATTGCCTGGACCGGCATTTGGCCACGCGGGGCGATCAAACCGCGATCATCTGGGAGGGCGACGACCCGGCCGACGACAAGACCTTCACCTACAAGGAATTGCATGCCGAGGTGTGCAAGTTCGCCAATGGCCTGAAATCCCTGGGCGCCAAAAAAGGCGACCGGATCACCATCTATCTGCCCATGATCCCGGAGATCGCCGTGGCGGTGCTGGCCTGCGCCCGCATCGGGGCCATTCATTCCGTGGTCTTCGGCGGCTTTTCACCCGATGCCCTGGCGGGGCGGATCCAGGATTGCGACAGCAATCTGATCATCACCTCGGACGAAGGCATGCGCGGCGGCCGTCCCGTTCCCTTGAAGGCCAACACCGACGCGGCCTTGGAAAAATGCCCCTCCATTCAACATTGCGTGGTGGTCAACCGGACCGGCGCGGATATCGTCATGGTCCAGGACCGGGATGTCTGGTACCACGATCTTGTCGACGGTCAGTCCGATCAGTGCGAGGCCGAGGAGATGAGCGCGGAAGATCCCCTGTTCATCCTCTACACCTCCGGCTCCACGGGCAAACCCAAGGGCGTGTTGCACACCACGGGCGGCTACATGGTCTATGCCTCCATGACCCACCAGTATGTTTTCGATTATCACGACGGCGATATTTATTGGTGCACGGCGGACGTGGGCTGGGTCACGGGCCACAGCTATATCCTTTATGGCCCGCTTGCCAACGGCGCCACCACGGTGATGTTCGAGGGGGTGCCCAATTACCCGGACGCTTCCCGCCACTGGCAGGTTTGCGACAAGCATCAGATCAATATCTACTACACCGCGCCCACCGCCATCCGCGCCCTGATGCGGGAAGGCGACGGTCCCGTCAAAAAAACCTCGCGGTCGTCAATCCGCCTGCTTGGCTCGGTGGGCGAACCGATCAATCCCGAGGCCTGGCTGTGGTATTACAACGTGGTCGGCGAAGGGCGCTGCCCGATCGTGGATACCTGGTGGCAGACCGAAACCGGGGGCATCCTGATCACCCCCTTGCCCGGCGCCACGGACCTGAAACCAGGCTCCGCCACCCGGCCCTTCTTCGGCATCAAGCCGGCCCTGGTGGATGGCGAGGGCAATCTGCTTGACGGCGCGGCCTCGGGCAATTTGTGCCTGCTGGATAGCTGGCCGGGCCAGATGCGCACCCTGTATGGCGATCATGAGCGTTTTATCGAGGCCTATTTCGCCACATATCCGGGCATGTATTTCACCGGCGACGGCTGCCGCCGTGACGAAGACGGCTATTACTGGATCACCGGCCGGGTCGATGACGTGATCAATGTGTCGGGTCACCGCATGGGCACGGCGGAAGTCGAAAGCGCCCTGGTTGGCCACAAGTTGGTGGCCGAGGCCGCCGTGGTGGGCTATCCCCACGACATCAAGGGCCAGGGCATATATGCCTATGTCACCCTGAATGTGGGCCTGGAGGGGGATGAGGCGCTGCGCAAGGAACTGGTGCAATGGGTGCGCAAGGATATCGGCCCCATCGCCTCGCCTGACCTGATCCAGTTCGCCCCCGGCCTGCCGAAAACCCGTTCCGGCAAGATCATGCGCCGCATTCTGCGCAAAATCGCCGAAGATGATTTTTCCAACCTCGGCGATACCTCAACCCTGGCGGAGCCGGCGGTGGTCGAGGACCTGATCGAAAACCGCCAGAACCGCTAAGGCTCTCTCGGGGGACGGTAGACGACGACGGTTTGAAACCTGCTCAATGTGGCCTGGTTGAGGAAGGAAAACCACGCCTTGATTTCAGGCGGCAGGCGGTCTGTCCGGGGTATCACGAAATTGCCGGGTTTCAGGCCGATCTCGTCGAGGAAATAGATGAAGGCTTCCAGGGGGCCGTCCTGATGTTCACCCAGTACGCGGACGCCCCGCAGCTTGGGGCCTGGCAGCCTGGCCCGCAGTTTCGCGAAGAGCCAATCGGGCTGGTCGGCGCAGTGCAGGGCGCCGTATAGAATGGCGTGCCGCTGGCCGGGGCGGAAATGCGGCCAAAGGTTGGCCGCGATCGAAGCCTCGCGGGACCCTTGTTTGGACATTTGCCGCGCCGCCCTGGTTGCCGGCGTCTCCTCGATGCCTTTGATGGCAAGGGCGGGGTTGCGGGCCCGCGCCGCCCGGATCAGGGGCGCGATGTTGGCGTCAAGCAGGGGGACGTAGGGTTCCCCCTCATCGGTCCGCGCCATGATCGGCCGTAATTCCGCCGCCGTGGCTTCCAGGAACAATATATCGATGTCCAGTTCCCGAAGCATGGAGGTGGCCAGATAGGTTCTGGTGTCTTCGTCGTGGTTTTCGCCCAGGCAGATTAATTGATAGCCGGATTGCCGCAAAACCGGCCACCATTCCGCTAACGGAATAAGTCCTCGCCCCAGCCGCTCGATAATGGCCCCGCGCCGCGCGGGGGTTAGCGTGGCGAACAGATCCAGCGCCTTCAGGGCCAGGGGGTGATAGACCGGGTGCTGCACCCGGGCCAGGTTGGGCGGCGGCACCGCCTCCCGGTCCCTGGCGTCCTGGTACCAAATGAACAGGCTGAGCAAGGCCAGCACCGCCAACGGCCAGCCCAGGACCACCAAAACCAATCTCAGCGCGGCTGAATTCATGGGCCAATATCAATGACCTTTATCCCCATGGCAACCCGCGGGCCATGGCCCCGGCACTCCGCGGCGCGTTCGCCCATGGGCGGGCACGGTGTAATGTACCTCGAACCCCGTGGACATCGAACCGGTAACTCGATACTATGACGACTGGTCTACATATAACAAGAGACAATGGCGCCGCCGAAAAGCAAACAACGTCAGATCCTGGTCCGGGCCGCCGCGAAGCTGTTTCGCCGGCAGGGCTATAGCGGTACCGGGCTGCGCGATATTCTGGCCGCCAGCGGCGCCGCGCGGGGCTCTCTCTATCACCACTTCCCCGGCGGCAAGGAGGAGATTGGCGCCGCCGCCGTCACCGCCGCCGGCGGCCTGGTCACCGAGACCTTTGCCGAACTCAGCCGGCAGGCCCATGATCCGGCGGATTTTCTGCGCCGCTATACGCGCTTGCTGGTACAATGGCTGGAAGCCTCGAAATTCCGTGACGGCTGCCCCATTACCACGACATTGCTGGAAACCACGCCGGGCTCGCCCGCGATCACGGCCGCGGGGCAAGCGGTCTTCGCCGATTGGCACGCCGTGATGGAGGCGATGCTGGCCCGCCATGGCTGGCCGCCCGAGCGCGCCGCACCAACCGCCACGGCCATCATCGCCGGGTTGGAAGGCGCCCTGATGCTGGCCAGGGTGCGGGGCAGCGCCCAGCCCATCCACGATACCACCGATGCCCTGTGCGCCCTGCTGGAAGCCGGCTTGCCGACCGCCGGCTAATTCCCCTATATGACAAAACTTGAGTAATTCCATAGAGGAGACGGAACGATGGCTGATCTTGAAGTGAACGTAGCGGGTGGCGTGGCCACCATGACCATGAACCGGCCCGAGGCGCGCAACGCCTTGTCCATGGATATGCGGGCCCAGATGGACGATGAATTCCATAAGGCCGAGTTCGACGAGTCCATCCGCTGCATCGTGTTGGAAGGCGCGGGCGATCATTTCATGGCCGGGGGCGATGTGAAGAGTATGCACGAATACCTTGGCAGCCACGAAGATGCCGAGGTCCAGCGGGATTTTCTGCACCGCATCCACGCCCTGCACACCATCATGTTCTCCATGCGCCGCATGCCCAAGCCCATTGTCGCCAAGGTGCGGGGCGCCGCCGCCGGCGCCGGGGTCTCCCTGGCCGCCGCCTGCGATCTGGTGATCGCCGAGGAAAGCGCCTTTTTCACCCTGGCCTATTGCAACATCGGCACCACGCCGGACGGCTCCTCGTCCTTCCACCTGCCCCGCGCCATCGGCATCAAGCGAACCTTGGAAATGACCTTGCTGGGCGACCGCTACAGCGCTCAGAAAATGTCCGAC
Organism: Alphaproteobacteria bacterium; assembly: GCA_029937535.1. Taxonomy (GTDB): domain Bacteria; phylum Pseudomonadota; class Alphaproteobacteria. Next base: position 22,092 of record JAPYPT010000037.1, on the reverse strand, counting down.
ATGGGCCTGGTCAATTTCGTCGTCCCCGACGCCGATCTGGACGCCGAATGCGACAAGCTGGCCACCCGCCTGGCCAATGGCCCGACCCACGTCTACGGCCAAGGCAAACGGCTCATGTACCGCTCCCTCGAGAACGAGTTCGAAAGCCAGTTGCAGCTTGAGGCCGAATGTTTCGCCGATTGCGCCAAACGCAACGACTACCGCGAAGGCGTGGCGGCCTTCGTCGAAAAACGCAAACCGGTTTTCACGGGTACGTAGGTTTTTTTCGTTCACGCCAGTGCGCTGACGCGCACGGCTCCACGCGGGCGGCGCATCAGCGCCGGGCCGCGGTCGCAGCCGTAACTATGCGATACCGTAAGGGTCTTTGACTTATCCAGCTCACGGCGCGGCCCGGGAACTGTGCTACCAGGGCTCGCCGTGGGGACGGATCTCCACCAGGAACGAGCGGGTGGAGGGGGGCTGGTGGGCGGTATGAAAAACCTCGCCCGCGATATCCGCCGGCTTGGCGAAAAAATCGTCCGGCTTATCCACCAGGCGCTCGCGCACCATGGGCATGTCGATCATGGCGTCGATCACCACATAGGCGACATGCAGGCCCTGGGGTCCAAGCTCCCGGGCCAGGCTTTCGGCCAGGATACGCTGCGAGGCCTTGGTCGGCGAAAACCCCACGAACCGGGGCGTGCCGCGCATGGCGCCGGTATTACCGGTGACGACCAGGGCGCCGCCGCCCCGTTCCACCATGCCCGGGGCCAGCTCCTGGGCGGTGACCAGCAGCCCAGTGGTGTTGACCCGGAAATTGCGCTCGAACAGCTCCGTATCCAGATCCGTATAGGGCGCGAAGGTCGCCAGGGCGGCGTTATAGATCACCTTGGCCGGCAGCCCCTGCTCCGCCACGATCCTTTGCAATGCGGCGCGGTAACCCGCCAGATCGGCGATGTCGGCCGGGTAGGCCGTTGCCTGCTCGATGCCGTCGGCGAAACTTTGCAGCCGCGCCCCATGGCGGGCGATCATGGACACCTTGTAACCGCCGTCCGCGAAACGCCGCACACAGGCCAGCCCGGTCCCCGCGCCGACGCCGACAACCAAACAATGAGAACGATCCGCCGTCATTTTGCTTTCCTCCCAAACAACCATGACCGCAAGTTTACGGCGCCCGGTTTGCCCTGACCAGCATCGGCCTTATGATTGGCCGGCCGCATTGTACGAAGGATCGCCTATATCATGACCGAACTGCCCATCATCATCGCCGGCGGCGGTATCGGCGGCCTGGCCGCTGCCTTGGGACTGGCGCAAAAAGGCTTTGCCTCCATCGTCTTGGAGAAAGCCCCCGAACTGGGCGAGATCGGCGCCGGCATTCAACTGGGCCCCAACGCCTTTCACGCCTTCGACTATCTTGGCGTTGGCGATGCCGCCCGCGGACAGGCGGTCTATGTGGAATTCCTGCGCCTGATGGACGCCATGACGGGCGAGGAAATCATGCACATGCCCCTGGGCGAGGCTTTCCGCGAACGCTTCGGCAATCCCTATGCCGTGGTGCATCGCGGTGATCTGCATGGGGTTTTGCTGCAAGGCTGCCGGGACAGCGCGCTCATCGAACTCCGGGTCAAGGCGGATGTCACCTCTTATGACCAGGACGGCGCAGGGGTCTCGGTGACGCTTGCGGATGGCGGCCGGGTGACCGGCCGGGCCCTGGTTGGCGCCGACGGCTTGTGGTCGGCCGTGCGCCGGGGCGTGGTGGGAGATGATCAACCGCGGGTCTCGGGCCATACCACCTATCGGTCCGTCATCCCGACAGACCGGATGCCCGAGGAGCTACGCTGGAACGCCGCCACGCTGTGGGCCGGGCCGCGTATCCATATCGTGCATTACCCGCTATCGAATTGGAAATATTTCAATCTGGTCGCCACCTACCACAATCATGCCCCCGAACCCGTCGCCGGCCAGCCGGTCAGCAACGACGAAGTGTTAAAGGGTTTCACTCACATCAGCGAAACCATTCAACAGGTGATCCGCCACGGCACAAATTGGAAACTTTGGGTGCTGTGCGACCGCGACCCGGTGGAAAACTGGGTCGATGGCCATGTCACCCTGCTGGGCGATGCCGCCCACCCCATGATGCAATATTATGCCCAGGGCGCCTGCATGGCGTTGGAGGACGCGGTCTGTCTGGCCCACATGATGGAACGCCACGGCGGCGACATCGCCCGCGCCTTCCCGGCCTATAACGAACAACGCCTGATCCGCACCGCGCGCGTGCAACTGGGCGCCCGGGTGATCGGTGAACATATTTACCATCCCGACGGCGCCCATGCCCGCGTCCGCAACCACCTCATGCGCAATCTAACGGCCGAGGATTATTACGACCGCTTCGAATGGCTGTACGGCGGCACTGGTTTGGACGAGGGCGGCTAGCTGCCGTCTATTCCTCCGGCAGCCCGGCCAGGCGCAGGCCGTCCATGTAGTGTTGGAAGACAGCTTCGTCGCTGAAGGGCACGCCGGCGCGGCCGGTGGCGACGGTGTAGTTGGGCGATACCGCCAAAAAGTCATCCAGCGCCGCCCGCGCCTCGTCCATGCGCCCCAACAGCGCCAATGCGTTGGCCCGGCCCCGCAGCCCCAGGACATAGTGCGGCGCGATTTGCAGGGCGCTGTCCGCCGCCTCCAGGGCACGTTCATAATCGCCGGCCAGGTAATGGGATGCGGATTTGGTGGAAAGCCAAATCGGCCGCATGCTATCGAACGGGCTCAACCGAATTGCGCTCTCAAACTCCGCGATGGCCTCAAGCGGCTGGCCGTTGAACATATAGATCGCGCCGACGGCATGATGGGCGAAGGCAAAACTGGGGTTTAACTCAATACCGCGCCGCGCCGCCACAATGCCGGCCTTGTGGTTCCCTTGAATAGCTTGCATGACTCCATGCACCACATTGGCCATGGGGTGCATGGGATCGGCGGCGAGGGCGGTGATGGACAACTGATGTGCTTCCATGAGGGCCGCGGGCGTATCATCAGCCCATGTAAACAATACCTGTATGAAACGGGTAAAGGCCAAATAGGACAGCGCCAGAACGAAATCCGGCCTGGTTGCGATAACAGCCCGCAACAAGTCAGTCGTGACCGCAAAATCCTCTTTGGTGAACTGGTTGAAATGCCAAGCCGCGCGCTGCGTTGCGTCCCAGGCGCTCAGGTCATCCGCCGATAGCTGGTGCGCGCGCTTCATCTCCGCCTGCCCGACGGCCGGTTCCAGCGCCACGACGATGGCCTCGGTAATCTCGTCCTGCAGCTCGAATATATCGTCAAGGCTGCCATCATAGCGGTCGGCCCACAAATGATGGCCGGTCTCGGCATCGATCAACTGTCCGGTGATGCGGACCCGGTTGCCGGCCTTGCGCACGCTGCCTTCCAGGATGTAGCGGGCGCCCAATTTGCGGCCAACATCCATGATATCGACGTTTTGGCCCTTGAAGGTGAAGGAGGAATTGCGCGCGATCACCGGCAGCCAGCGCCACATGGCCAGGCGGGTCAGAATATCCTCGGCAATGCCGTCGGCGAAATATTCCTGCTCCGGGTCGCCGGACATATTCTCGAACGGCAGCACGGCGATGGCGGGCCGGCCCTCGAAGCCCGAAACCGGCTTGGACACATCCATGCCGGCCGGCGTCTCCACTCGCGTGGCGTTCCAATGCCAGACCTGCACCGGCCGGGCAATATTCTTGAAGGTCTGCTCCCCGCCGTCCACGAAAGTGACGTCCAGGCGGTCCTGCACATCTTCATGCACACGCCGCGATATGCAAAGTCCATCCGGCGCGGAAATCCCTTCCAGCCGCGCCGCGATGTTGATGCCGTCACCGTGGATATCGTCGCCATCGATAATGACATCGCCCAGATTGATGCCGATGCGAAAGCGGATCCGCTGGTCCTCGGCCACGTCGGCGTTGCGCGATACCATGGCTTGCTGAAAGTTCATGGAACATTGCACGGCATCGACCACGGAGGGAAATTCCAACAGCAGACCATCACCCATGGTCTTGACGATGCGCCCGCCGTGTTCGGCAATGGAAGGATCGATTAGTTCCGCCCGATGGCGTCCCAGCGCCGCGAGGGTGCCGGTTTCATCCCGTCCCATGAGGCGCGAATAACCGACCACGTCGGCGGCCACGATGGCCGCCAATCTGCGTTGCGTGCGTTCCGACATGACGCGAGTCTAGCGGAAGTGTAATTGATCAGGAATAGAAATAATGGAAACGGTCTAAGGACGACGTTTCTCCGGGTCGGTTAGGCCGCGTCCAGTCTCCAGGCGGGCCTCGATATGAACGCAGGAGGCCTCCGCATCCCTGAATCTTGACAGGACATCGATCAAAGTCTCAACCTTGCCAATGTCTCTGCGGTCCTTCAGGTGATCCAATTCCCGCTGTTGTTTCCGGTTCAGCACGTCCGTGTTCCCCCAAATCCAGGCTATCTTACATGGGCCTGATAATCATGACCACAATTCCTAGCCACGGCAATAGCCAGGGGAAGAAATATGCCAGAGGTGATGATCCGGGCGGCGCGAGCCGATGACGCCGAAATGGTACAGTCGATCTATCGTCCCATGGTCGTCGAGACCGCCATTTCGTTTGAGTTGACGCCACCGGACCTCGATGAAATGGCACGGCGCATTGAAACGGCCGATGAAAGCCACGCCTGGCTGGTGGCCGAAGCCGATGGCCGGGTCGCCGGATATGCCTATGGCACGATGTATGCTGGTGGTACCGCCAGATACAGAATGGCGAACCTCTGTAACGTATTTTGGCAATGATCATTGCCGGCGGAGAAAATGCGGCCAGACCAGGCCGGCGATGACCATCGCCGCCAGGCCCTCGGCGGCCATGATGCTGACGGCCATGGCGCCGCCGAAGCTCTCCGCCAGCAGGCCCACCTGCAGAATGCCGAGGGGGCTGACGCCGATACAAACCGCCAGAACGCCCATCAGCCGGCCGCGCATCTCGGGCGGCGCGGCGGTGAAGACGATGGTGCTTTGCATGGCCGCGAACCCGGCCACGCCCAGACCGGCCAGAAACAAAATGCCCAGGGACAGGGCGTAATTCCGCGACAGGGAAAAAGCCAGAACGGCGGCAATAAAAAACATCGAGCCGCTGAAATACAGCATTGGGAAAAGCCGGGGCCGGGCATAACTGGCAAGGACCATTGCCGCCAGAAACCCGCCCGCCGCTTCCGCCGACAGCAACATGCCCGTGGCCACCGCACCCTGGCCCAGCACCTCGCCGCCGATCACCGGCACCATGGCGACATAGGGAAAGCCGCAGACGTTCATCACGATTGTAATGTACAGGGTGCCCATGACTTTCGGGTTGGTGCGGATATAGCGCAGACCCTCGATAACCTGGCCCAGGATTCGCGGCACCGCGACACCATGATGGGGCGCGTGATACTCCGCGCGCCAGACCAGGATGAAGCCCAGGCCAAATAGTATCACGCCCGACACATAGACACCGGGCAACCCGAATGCGGTCAGCACCACGCCGCCCATAACCGGGCCGACCAGGCGCATGCAATGGTTGGTGGCGCTGTCCATGGTTAAGGCAACGCCGGCCCCCTGCGTCCCCGCCTTGGCTTGGGCGATAATTCCCAGCATGGCCCGGCGCACGGGAAATTCCAGGGTGCCGTAGAGGCCGGAAATAAACATCCCCACCCCGACGTGCCACAGCGCGATCGCGTCCGTGATCGCCAGAACGGCGAGGACCGCCGATGTCAGGGCCAGGAACCCCATGCCCGCCAGCAGCATCAGGCGGCGGTCGAGGCCATCGGCGATGGCGCCCGTAAAGGCGCCGAACAGCAGCATGGGTATGGTCCGCACCATGGTGATCAGGGCCACCATGAGGGCGGAGCCCGTCAACTCGAAAGTGAAAACCCCGATGGCCAGCATTTCCAGCCAGCGCATGACCCAGCCCAGGGCGCCGCCGATCCAGATATTGCGGAAATTGCGGTCTCCGATCAGGCTCAACGGGGTGACGGTCTCAACCGTCATTGCGTCCGTTTCCGACAAATAACCCTGTCAGGCCTTAATCGCCCGCCGCCGAAGCCGCTTCCGCCAACTGCCGGTCGGCGGCCAATTGATAGCGCGGCGTCAAATCCCGCGGCTGGCGCGCATCGTCGGCGCCGTCATCGGAGGCGGCATCCTTCCAGCCATCGCCACCGGGCCAGGCATGATCCAGATGGACGATACCGCCGGGCTCCTGCATGCCCGCGAAAGCGGTCAAGGCATCCCGCGCGATGGCCAACTGGCCCTCGGGCTCGAACGCCGGGCCGCCGCCATGGCCCAGGGGCACATCCATGAACACAGCCCGCGGCGGCCAGCCGAACTTAACAATATCCAGGGCCGTGCCCACCACCAGTGTGGGGATGCCGCGCTGTTCCAGGTAACGGGCGATCAGACACACGGTCTGATGACAAACCGGTCACAACGGCACCAGATAGGCGACATCGACGCCTTCGGCCACGAAGGCATCATACATGGCCGGGGCCAGTTCCTCGTCCACCCGCCGTTTGGAATAAACCGCGCCCATGCAGGAAAACACATTGTCCGCCACTGAGCCGATCACGCCCTCGTCCGCCAGTGCGCGCAGGGGCTCGATGGGAAAGGCGCAATTCGGATCGCGCCGGGCATCGGGCAGATAGTTTTCCGTCAAATGGGAAAACCGCAGGTCCCCCACTGGCGTAGGGGAGGGAATGACCCGGTGCGAGGTATCGTCCTTGTAAAAATACGCCACCTGCCCGGCCGCATAGGTGCCGGCGGTGGACATCATGCCCACCTTGCATTCCGACAGCGGTTTCGCCAACGGCGTCCAGGGCGGCGCCTCGTCCGCCTGGTGCCAGCCATAGGCGGCATAGCCAAGCTTGCTGTACTTCTCCCGAATGGTCTTCATATATTCGACAGTGTTCCCGCTCATGACGCCGCTACTCCTGTTTCGATCCGTTGCCTGGATACTAGAGCAATTCCGATCCGATGTGTATCGCCAAGAGATTCTAAGTGATTGGAAAAATTGCTCTAATCTTAAGAATCTGAGCATTTCCTACTCGGAAATGCTCGAGGCCAGCACGGCGGCGGGCTCAACCAAGGGAACGACTGGATTTGACAAACCGTACGGCATTACCGTACAATACCTATATGAAAATTCGCTCAATCCGTCACAAAGGACTTCGTCGGCTGATTGAGAAAAACGATGGCAGAGATGTAAGCCATGATCTTGAGGCCCGGATTAGGCGGGTTATCACCGCAATCGTTTTAGCGGCACATATTGAAGACATTCTTGGACCTCCGGGTTGGCGAATTCATCCGCTGTCCGGTGATCGCGCGGGGACCTGGAGCATCAGCGTATCGGGCAATTGGCGCCTCACGTTCAGGGTTACAGACGGTGACATTACTGATCTGGATTTAGAGGACTATCATTGATGAGCCACGATCATATTGAAATTGGCATGACGCCGAGCCATCCGGGCGAGTTCATCCGAGAAGAAATTCTGGCGGCTCTCGATATCAGCATTACCACGGCGGCGGAGGCTCTCGGCGTGCGGCGCGCAACATTGTCGGATCTGATCAACGAAAAGGCCGCTCTGTCACCGGAAATGGCCCTTCGGATTGAAAAGGCTTTCGGCTTGGACATGGATACCATGCTGCGCATGCAGGCCTGGCACGATGCCGCGATGATGCGCCGGCGGGCGGGGGAAATTGAAGTTCCGCGCTTTGAACCTGCTTGATCAGCGATCCAACAAAGCCCGCGCGATGACCAGTTTCTGGATGTCGTTGGTGCCTTCGTAGATGCTGTAGACGCGGACGTCGCGGAGGATCTTGGCGACGGGGAAATCCTCCAGATAGCCGTAGCCGCCGAAGGTTTGCAGGGCGTCGGAGGCGACTTTTTCGGCCATGTCGGAGGCGAACAGCTTGGCCATGGAGGCCTCTTTCAAACTGGGCGCGCCGCTGTCGTGGACTTGCGCTGCGTGTAGGTATAGCGCGCGGGCGGCCTCGATCTGGGTGGCCATGTCTGCCAGGCGGAAGGCCACCGCCTGGTGTTCGAATATGGCCTTGCCGAAGGCTTCCCGTTCCTGGGCGTAGGCCAGGGCGGCCTCGTATGCGGCCCGTGCCCCGCCCACGGCTTGCGCGGCGACGGCAATGCGGCCGGCGGATAGATTGGCCAGCGCGATGCCGAGGCCCCGGCCCTCTTCCCCCAATAGATCCGTGGCCGGCACCACCATGTCCTCGAACGCCAGGGCGCAGGTGTCGTTGCTGCGGTGGCCCAGCTTGGCTTCCTCCGCCACCACCCTGTAGCCGGAATTGTCCGTGGGCGTGATGAAGGTGGAGATGCCGCGTTTGCCCAGATTTGGGTCGGTGACGGCGACAATGATGGCGACGCCGGCGCGGCGGCCGGCGGTGATGAACTGCTTGGTTCCGTTCAGGACGTAATGATCGCCCCGGCGTTCCGCCCGCGTGGTGATGGCGGCGGCGTCCGAGCCGGTATGCGGTTCCGTCAGGGCGAAACAGCCGAGCATCTCGCCAGACGTCAGGGCGGGGAAAAACCGCGCCTTTTGGGCCTCGCTGCCGTGATCGCGCAGGGCGGCCAGGACCGGGGAATTGTTCGCCGCCATCAGATTGGCGATACCGCCGTCGGCGGCGGAGATTTCCTCCATGGCCAGGACATAGGCGATGAAATTGGCTCCGGCGCCGCCCCATTCGGGATCGATGCAGATGCCCATGAGCCCGGCCTGGCCCATCTTCGCCAATAGCTCTTTCGTAGCGCCGGTTTCTTCGTATTGCTTGAGGTTGGGCAGGATTTCGGTCTGGGCGAAGCGCCGCGCCGTATCCTGGATCATGCGCTGTTGTTCATTCAGTATCATGCCGCCCACCCATCATCCCGATTGCCCGCCTGCCGCGATCAAGATCACGCCCGCCACCACGATCACCACCATGGTCACCTGACGCCAGGTGATGATTTCCCGGCGGAACAGTAGCAGGCCCAGCAACAATGTGAACAGCGGCGTGGTGGAAACCAGGGGCACGACGATGCTGACCGGCGTCGTGGCCAGGGCGGCATTCATGGTCCAGACCGCCAGGCCGTGCATGATCCCGGCGGCGGCGAACCACAACAAGCCGGGCCTGAACCAATCCACCCGGCCCAGATCCCCGCGCCAGCCTTGCAGCGCCAGGGCCATGACAAAGGACACGCTATAGGCCACCAAGCCGGCGAACAGGGGCTCGGGCGCAAAGGCCAGGCCCATGCGGATCAGGGCATGGGCCAACGAGCGCAGACCAGCCGCGCCGAGCGGAAACGCCAAGGCCCAGAGCGGCCAGGAGCGCGTGGATTTACCCCCCGCCATGGGCAGGATGGTGCCCAAAACAACCGCCGCCGTGCCCAGAATGATGGCCGGGGTCAAGATCTCGCCCAATAGCACCACGCCGAGGACGGCGGCGAACAGCGGCGTGGTCGAGGTCAGGGTGGCGGCCAGGGTGGGCCCAAGGTGCCGTACCGCGACCAGAGCCAGATTGGCCGATATGACCGGGCGGAACAGGCCCACGGCGACAAAGATCCAGAACCCGGTGGAGCTCCAAAGCTCCCGTTCAAGGAAAATGGGAGAGAGCAGCCAATAAAACACGGCGGTGGTGCCGATATCGATCAGGGTGCCGGTGCGGCTGTCGCCGTGGCGCAGGCCAAGATTGAGAAATTGAATGCCAACGGCAAAAAATACCGACGCGGCCAGGGACTGGGCCAAGGCCAGCCCGTCAACGATCACCTAACAGCCCCTATTGCCGTTTTGCCGCTGTCTTGCTGTCCGTCTGGCTACTTCGGCGACCATTTGGTGACGGGCCGCTCCATTTCCTGGCCGTCGATGTAAATCGCCTCGACCCGCTCGTTGAAGAAACACAGATAGTCCTTGATGCGGGCCGCCTCTGCCACCGGCTCCGGGTAGCTCCAGACCAGATCCTCGAAACATTCATCGCCCAGGTTCAGATGCCAGTATTCCGCCGTGCCCTTGTAGGGACAGGCCGTGTGCCGGTCCGAGGCTTGCAATAGCGCCGTTTGTACATCTTCCCTGGGCAGGTAGTAGCCCGTGGGCAGGCCGGTTTCGAACAACAGCCGGGCCTTGGTGCTTTCCGCCACCACCTGGCCGGCCACGGTGATCCGCACGGGGCGCGAGGTATCCAGCACATCCAGACGCACGCGCGGATCGCGGGGGTGGACGAACACTTCCTCGTCCTCCTCATACCAGTGATCCATGCGGTCCCAGTAGAACGAGACATGGTCTTTTAACTCGGCCACCTCCCCATAGGGCGTGGGATAACTCCAGACGGCGTTTTCCGCCTCCCGCGTGCCCACCTTGACCGACCAATAGGCGGCATCGCCCTTGAAGGGGCAGTGCGTGGAATGTTCCGTCGCCACCAGGAATTCCCGGGCCACGTCCGCGATGGGAAAATAGTAGACCGGCAGGTGATTGCTTTCCCGCAGATATTGCGCGCGGGTACTGTCGGCAATGGTCTCGCCATTGAACATCACCCGCAGGCGCCTCGGGCAGGCCTCGAAATGCACATCGTAGCCGGGGTGTTTGTCATACAGGGACGGGCGCTGGGCGCTGTCGGTCATGATCTATCTCCTCGCCGCCATCATCGCGCCGTTGAACACCAGGCGCAATATGGCTGGCGCGGCGGTCATGCATCGATCGCGGCAATGGTTTGTTCAATCAATGGATTCAATGCCGCGCCACTCAGCCAGCGCGCCACCAGCACCAGATCGTGCTCCGGTTCTACCAGGACCGTATTGCCGCCCGCGCCCACGGCGGCCACGGCCTTTGCCGAGGCGGCCGGGTAACGGGCCCGGTCCGTGTTCAGCCACCACATATAGCCGTATTCCGGGTTGAGGACGCAGGGCGTCACCATGGCCTCGATCCATGCCTCGGACAACAGTTGTTGGCCCCGCCAGGCGCCGCGTTGCAGGATCAGTTGCCCCAGCAAGGCCTGATCCCGCGCCCCGATCCATAAACCACCGCCCCAGTGCGAACCGCCGGGCACCGACGGCATCGCCACGCCGTCTATGGTAACGATGGCATTGCGGTAGGCATTCCAGGACCAGCCGTCCGAGGCGCCCAGGGGTTTCATGATACGTTCCGCCAGCACCTCGGCCAGGGGCCGGCGAAACAGTTGCAAAAGCGACAGGCTCAACCGGTTGACGCGCACGTCGTTGTATTCCCAATGACGGCCCGGCGCGCCCAGGTCACGGTGCTGGCCCTTGCGGGAATTGTCGGCGCCCCGGCCCAGTTGCCGGTGCCGGTCGATCAAGTCCGGCTTGCCCCACAAGGTGCCTTCCCATTCAGAGGTCTGTTGCAGCAAATGCAGCCAGGTGATGTCCCGGTTCTGCTGGGAGGTAAAGTGATCGTCGAGAGCGGTCCTGGCCATGGGCTCATGCACATCCCCGATCAGGCCATCATCGACGGCGATCCCGGTCAGAATGGCCAGATAACTCTTCGCCACCGAAAAGGTCATGTCGGCGCGGCCGGGATCGCCCCAGGTGGCGGCCACCTGTCCGTGGCGCATGATGACGCCCGCCGGGCCGCCGCGCGGCGTGGTCGGGCCCAGAACCTCGTTCCAGGGCGGCGGCTCGAACTCTCCATTGCCCAATTGATCATCGATGTTGCGGGACCAGCCAATTTCGTGGTCAAGGGCGAAGGCCACCGCGTCCGCAAGATGGGACGGGTTGAAGCCCGCGGACCGGGAATTTACCTCGGCCCGCGTGATATCTATTGTTTCCGACATCCGTGCAGTGTAGCACGGCGGCGAACGGGAGGCATATGTCTCGCAGCCCAATTGTGGCGCCCCTGACCTTGAAGGCGGTTTGATGAACCGATGAAACTATCCTATTGGATCGCCGGACCGGGCCTGTTGGCGGCGTTGGCGCTGGCCTTCGTGCCCATTGACGGCCTGGCGGTGGAAACCGCCCGCACCGGCGCCCTGGCCATGGCCACCGTGGTGCTGTTCGCCACCGGCGCCTTGCCCGAATTCATCACCTCCATTCTGTTTTTCGCCATCGCCATGCTGTTCGCCCTGGCGCCGGCGGACGTGGTTTTCGCCGGCTTTCAATCGGCCGGCTTTTGGATGGTGTTCGGCGGCCTGGTGATTGGCGCCGGCGTGCGCGGCACGGGCCTGGCCGAGCGGTTGGCCCATCACGTCGGGCGCCGTTTTGGCCGCCGTTATGTGGGCATTATCTCGGGCGTCGTGATCATGGGTGTCGCCATGGCCTTTCTCATGCCCTCGACCCTGGGGCGGCTGATGATCCTGCTGCCCATCATCCTGGCCATGGCGGATGGCTTCGGCTATGGCCCGGGCAGCAACGGCCGCGCCGGCATGGTTCTGGCGATCTCTTTCGGCACCATGATCCCCGGCTTCGCCATCATGTCGGCCACGGTGCCGGCCATGGTGGTCATTGGCGCGGCGGAGACCTTGTATGACATCCGGCCCATATACGGCACCTGGCTGCTGTTGCATTTTCCCATTCTTGGCGCCCTGAAAGCCGTCGCCATTGGCGCCCTGGTGATCTGGCTGTTTCCCGAAAAGGACGCCAAGGGGCCGGCCGCGAAAGAGGCCGAGGCCCCGGCCGCCATGGCGCGGCGGGAACGCCTGATGACCTTGTTGTTGCTGTTGGCCCTGGCCCTGTGGATGACGGATTTCGCGCATCATATTTCCCCGGCCTGGGTCGCCTTGGGCGTTGCCGGGGTCATGATCCTGCCGTTCGTCGGCATTGTCAGCGCCCAGGATATCGAGGAAAAGGTTCAATTCGGCTCCCTGTTCTATGTTGCCGGGGTCTTGGGCCTGGGCGCCCTGGTCGCCCATGGCGGCGTCGGTGACGTGCTGGCGGAATCCGTCATTCCCCTGCTCAATCTTACGCCCGGCGAAAACGCCTGGAACTTCACCGCCATCGCCGGGCTGTCCAGCCTGCTGGCCATGTTCTCCACCCAGCCGGGGTCGCCGGCGATCCTGGTGCCGTTGGCCGGCCATATGGCCCAGGCCGCCGATCTGCCCATAGAGGCTGTTCTGATGCTGACCGTGGTCGGTTACACCACGGTGATTCTGCCCTATCAGACCCCGCCGCTGGTGATCGCCATGCGCCTGGGCGGCGTACCCATGCGCATGGGCAACAAATTATGCCTTTGCTTACTGGCGGTTACGATCCTGGTGCTGCTGCCCCTGGATTATCTTTGGTGGCGCCTGCTAGGCTGGCTGCCATGACCGTTCATATTGTAAAACTGTGCGTGGGCGTTGACTCAATCGAGCAATTGGCCACCTTCCAGGCCAACCGCCGGGCCCAGGCCGAAGCCAGGGGCGAGCCTGGGGAGAACATCCACCGCACCCGTAACCGACCGCGCCGGGCGCGGGAGGTGCTGGACGGCGGCTCCCTCTATTGGATCATCAAGGGCTTTATCCGCGTGCGCCAACCCATCGTGCGCCTGGATGAATTGTATGATGACGAGGCGGCCAAGCGCTGCGGCATGGTCCTGGGCCCGGAGCTGGTCCGCACCGAACTGCACGCCCGCCGCCCGCACCAGGGCTGGCGCTATCTGGAAGCCAAGGACGCCGCCCCCGACCTGCCCGAGCACCTGCAAGCCGGCCATTGGGACCCCGAGACCCACGACGGCCCACCCCCCGAAATGGCCGCCGAACTGCGGGCCTTGGGGCTGATATAGGGGATGCCTTGCGTAGTCTGGAAGAAAAGAAAAGCAAACTGGCGACCCTGCGCGCCCATTTGAGTACAGGGGCATCGCAATCCGAGCGCGGCGAGTTCGTCGACGACTATTCCATAGAAGGCGTTATCGCCGAGCTTGATGTCGAAATGGATTGCCGGGTCAAGCCCGGCAATGACAAAAATGGGCAGTAATTTGCTGAAAACTGCCAAAATTGTCATGCCCGGACTTGATCCGGGCATCCAGGGCATCTGAGGCAATGCGGCAATCTGGTGTCGGGTGTCCTGGTCATTCCGGCCATGACGCCCCTCGGATATCAAACCGGGCAACCACGCTGAGCTCACCGGGAAAACAGTATCGAAATCGAAGCCAGCCATTCATCAATGTCGGCGCGGGAGCGGAGACGCACGAAATTATTACCGCCGATCGCCGCTTCGATTTTTGGATTGTTATGGTTTTTGAAATTCCAGACGTAGCGTAGGAATTTGCCGTCGAACTTTTCCGGGCATCCTGGCGCCATGTCGTCCCGCACCCTTCCGAACGTCGTCACTGTCCGCCACAAAATACGCCACAGGCATTGAAAGCGGGGCAAATCGACGAAGACCACAAAGTCCGCCTCCGCCGCCCGTTCGGGCAGGGTCGCGGCATAGCTGCCCTCAATGATCCAGCGCCCTTCGCCAATCAGCGCGGCGTGCCTTGCCCGCCATTCGCCGGGAGGCGGAAATTTCCAATCCGGCCGCCAGAATTCCCGGTCCAGGTGAACCAGCGGCAATCCGGTCCGCGCCGCCAGGCTCCGGGACAAGGTCGACTTGCCACCGCCCGAACAGCCGACGATGGCGATACGCCGGATCTTTTCGAATTGGAATGACGCCATCAAACGGATCCATCTTCTGTAGACGTGGTCTGGAACTTGGCGATCCAAGAATTCCCGTGCATTATGGTAAAATAGCATTGTCATTCAATTGGGGGAATTGTCATGAGTGACCGGCCGGGGAGTTCGGCGGCGGTGAGCGCGGAGTGGCTGAACGGCGTATTGCATCAAAACGGCGTGCTTTCGAGCGCTAACGTGACCGGGGTGCGGGCCAACGATCTGGGCACCGGCGTCGGCTTGATGGCGGAGGTGGCGCGGCTGACCATCGACTATGATGCCCCCGAGGCGGGCGCGCCGGGGTCGATCATCGGCAAGTTTCCCACCACCGATCCCACCAATCTTGGGGTTGCCAAGTCGCTTTATTTTTATCCCCGCGAAGTGGCCTTTTATGGGCAGTTGGCCCAGCATTCGCCGATCCGCACGCCGGGTCTGTACCATGCGGACCTGGATATGAGCGACCACGGTTTCGTGCTGTTGCTGGAGGATCTGTCCGAGGCCACGCCCGGCGATCAGGTTGCCGGCACCACGCCGGAGCAGACCAGGGCGGCGCTGGACGCCATTGGCCGTCTGCATGGCGCCTGGTGGGACAAGGTGGATGGCGAGGAGATGGCGGCCCTGTTTGATTTCGCCAATCCCGAATACGGCGCCGCCGTCGCCGCCGGCTACCAGGCCTTTCTGGGCCCGGCATTGGATAATTTTTCCCATGTCTATAGCGACTATACGAAGAAAACGGCCGAGGCGTTGGCCCCGGTCGCGGCCCAGATGCTGGCCGAAATGTCCTCCGGGCGGCGGACCTTTTGTCATGGCGACTACCGGGCCGACAACATGATGTTCGGGCCGTCCCTGGGCGAGGGCGGTTTCGCGGCCCTGGACTGGCAGATCTCGGGCCGGGGCAATGGCCTCTATGACGTGGCCTATCTGATCTGCAACAGCGTGCCCGAGGATTACCGGCGCCTGTCGGAAGAGGATCTGTTGCGCGGCTACCACGACACCCTTTTGGCCATGGGCGTGGAGAACTACAGCTTCGAAGATTGCTGGGAAGACTACCGGCGCGCCGTTCTGGCCGGCTTGTTCGTGGCCATTTTCACCTGCGGCGGCATGGAACTGGGCAACGAACGGGGCGAGGCGGCGGTCACCGCCATCGCCAACCGGGTCAATGCGGCGGTCTCTGAATTGCAGGTCGCCGACATGCTGCCGGGTTAGGTTTCGAGGCCCCTAACCTTGTGCTTGATATCTGTCGTCCCGGTTCTCAGGCGCGCCAGAAGGGCTTGGCGATCTCGCGCTCGATGGCGCTGAGGGGGGCGTTGATGTCGGCCCGTTGGTAGGCGCTCATTTGCGCCAGAAACCGCCGGTCGCGGGCCCGTTGCCGCCAGGCCTTCAGCGTAGCTTTCACTTTCGCCCAAGGGTGGGAGAAGCCAAATTCCGTTTTCGCATGTGGCAGGTATAGTTCAGTCATGATGTTCTCCTTCAAAAATCAGGTAGCTACGGACTTCGATGCTCTCCCGCGCCGGGGCGCTGGGGTCTTGGTCGGGTAAAGTGAAGGCGCCATGGGGGGTGAATTGGGCGCGGCCATCGTCGAGGCTATCCCAGCCCTTGATCAGCAGAACTTCGTCCCGCTCCATCTCGGGCGCCCAGTACCATCGTTGATCGGGGCCATGGGCCAGTTGATAGATCTCGCCAACCCGGTCGGGGAAAATCTGATCCGTGGCGATCAATTCCTCCTCCCGCACGGTGGCGGCATCGGCGAGCGCCAGGGGCGCGCGCAGCACCGGGCCGGTGATGGGGCGCCAGACGTTGACCTGAACGATGCGCCCGCCCGTGGCCAGGATACGGTCAACCTCCCCCCCGCCCAGAATATCCCGGGCCCGTTGCGGCCCGGACTTGGTGGTGTAATCCACATGGACCCGGCCGGCGGGACCGCGCAGCCCATCGGGATTGGCGGCGCCCTTGGGATTGTCGGAACGCCGGGTCCGGTCGAACACCGCGACTTGGTCGGCGCCCGTCGCCGCTTTCAACAAATCCTCGATTTCCCGGTCATAAACCGCCGCGACCGCGGCGTCGTCGTACAGATCGTCCACCGCTGTTTCATGGTGGTGCAATTCGAAGCCCTCGTGGTCCAGGGACACGACGCCGGCCAGGGGCCGCATATCGCGCACCCACACCCATTGATCGTCGGTCGCATGGTGCAGTTTGGGCCGATTGCCGGTCAGGGCGGCGCTTTCAAAATACGGCTTGCCGTCCTGGGGCACGCCAAACGTCAACGTTGCCCGGATATCATCGCGCCCCACGTTGGCCCGGGGCACATTGTGTTGGCGGGCTGAAAGGGCGGCGGTCATGGCGTGCACCCCTTGGCCTTCGGCGCAAATGCCCGCAGCAGATAGGACAGCGGATCAAAACGCAGACGCAGGCAGCGCCCATAGGCCATTTGGGAAAGAATTTCTATCGACATTTTTCAACCCTCCAATTTCGCCGCAGTGAACTCTTTCACTAATTTAAGCGACTGTTAGAGGGTAAATGTGATCAGACGAGGCCGATCACAAACTGGAATTTCTTCCTATCGATTAAGAAAATCTAAATTTAATACGCCAACAGAAGATCGAAACCATCGCAGCAGGACAGGCGTTTCGGATCAGCGCCATGGCTTATACCAAGGTGCGGTCAAACCCGTGCGTCAGCTGGAGCCGCTCTCCAGCCTCGCGGCGGGCAACACGCCGCGGCGCTGTTCCGTCAGCTCAATGCGGCTGGGGCGCAGGGCCGCCCGTAAGGCCTGGGCGGCGAGCATTGGTTCCGCATCGCCGCACATGAAGATGTCGAAGGCGGCGAAGGCATGTTCGGGCCAGGTATGGACGGAGATATGGCTTTCCGCCAGGACGGCGACGCCCGAAACACCACCCCGGGGCGAGAAATGATGTAGATGCAGATGCAATACCGTCGCCTCCGCCGCCTGCGCCGCCGCTTTCATGGCACGGCCCAATTGTTTGGGATCATCCAGATGACCCGCGCCCCACATATCCAATAATAAATGGGTGCCGGCAAAGCGCAGCCCATCCTCGGTCTTGAAGTGGTCACTGGGGACCAGATCCTCATTGGCGGCGCCAACCGCCAACGCTCGAGACTGAATGACCGCCATGGGCGCGCCCTCCAATTTGTCCGATGCCATGCATGGTTCGAAAGGGGACAAACAGCCTAACCGACGGCCTGCTCCCGGATCGAAAGCGAGGGCACGATAGGGGATTTCCTTGTCGATGCAAGGGGCAAATTCGCCGAAAACATTTTCCGGTTCCAGGCATCGCGCGCCTTGCCGCATAGGTCGTCATACCTGCTGGTGACTTGCCATCACAGGGTGATTTAGACGATGATAAGGCCGCGCCGGAATTTTTGGGGACCAAGCGATGCCAACTGAGTTGCGAAAAATCATCTTCTCGCAGCGGGAGCTGATTGATGCGTTCGAGAATCGAGCGCCCAATCTGCCCGGCAACAGCGAAGCCGTGCCGCCGGGCACCGTGCGTGGCGTGCATGTCTTTCAAAAATTCGGCGGTGGCGTAAAGTTATTGTTGGACATCGAGGATGAGAAAGAGAAACGCCTGAAGCGGTTCAACCTGAATGCGGAATTCATTTCCGAGGTCCTGCTGCATTATTGCGCCGGGCTGAACATTCCCGTGGCCCGGAGCGCGGAAAAATATCTCGAAATGCTTGGCGACAATCTGGCCCTAAGCCAAAAAATCCGGGCTCAGGAAGTCTTTGCCGAACACGCAACGGAACCACCCTTGGAGTGATTTTAGAACGTATCGCGCCTATTTCTAGTCCCGCCCGTCCTATTCAGTTCCCGGCGGCGGGCGCGGAAGCGGCGGATCAGCCGCAAACTCCACCAATAGCCTAGAATAGCGCCGGCGATGGCCCAGGGCACACTGCCCAGCAGCATCGGCACGCCCCACGCTTCGAATATGCCAACCGCATAAATCCACAGGGATTCAAGGAACGTGGCGTCGGTTTGCAGCAGTTCGACCAGGCGTTCGGAAAACACGGCATAGCCGCCCGCCTCGCCCCAGCGGCCCAAAAGGCCCTCGCCCGTGATCAGAAAAACGTAATAGATCGGCGGCACGGTGAAGACGTTGGTCAACCAGGTCCACAGCATGCCGACCACCACGTTGAAGTCCCAGGCCGGGCGCGCCACCCGCACCACGGCCCAAATGCCGGCGACGATGGCCATCTGAATGCCCACCGTCGGCGTCAATGCCACCAGCATGCCGACGAAGACCCCCCGCGCGGTATATTCCGCCGCATCGGGCGAGCGTAGGATCGGGATCACCAGGCGCAGGCGCAGCAGGCGGCGGCAACGCTGCCAGGCCCCATATCTGGTCCGCTGTTTTGCCCCCTGGCTGGTTGCGTTCAAGTTGTCTCAACCCTTATTCAGGGCGCCGCGCTTGCCGACCCGCTTCATCACGGCGCTGCAGACGAACAAAGTGGTCTCGCCGACATGAATATGGCCACGCACAAAGGCCATGCTGCCCGTGCGCCGGACCAGTTCACCCCGGGCCTCGACCAGATCACCGGCGAAGCCGGCGGCGACGAATTCCGAATTGAACGACACCGTGACATAGGCATCGTCAGCCTCGCCCTTGGAAGTGACCGCCATGGTCAGGTCCGCCATGGTCATCATCAAACCCCCATGAATGACCCCATGGGCGTTGGCATGGCGCTCCTCCGTCCGCAGCACGAAGTGATGACTGCCGTCTTCCAACAGGCGCCAAAAGAACGGCCCCGCCTCATTCTCGAACGGATCGACGGGATCGTAGATGGTATAGCCCTCGAGGGGCGGTGCGGGCGGTGCGGGCGGTGGGGGCGGTTGTTTCGGCATGCTGGCGATCTGATGATTTTGGGGCAATCTAACGGGACTATCTAAATAGAGGATTGTGCCCGGCTTTGCGAGGCCTTGAACTGTTCCTTGCCGATGTTGGCGGCCCGCTCCACGGCATCCCGGCCGCCGACCCGCTTGAACCAGGCGCGCAAATGCTTGAATTCCGTCAGATCGATGCCATAGGCCTTGTATCCGCGAATCCAGGGCCAACAGGCCATGTCGGCGATGGAATAGGTTCCCGCCAGGAAGTCGCGGCCCGCCAACTGGGTGTTCATGACATGGTACAACCGGATCACTTCGTCGGTATAGCGCTGCACGGCATATTCGATCTTGTCCGCCTTGTAGTTACGGAAATGCGCCGCCTGGCCGGCCATGGGCCCCAGGCCGGCCATCTGCCAGAACAGCCATTGCTCCACATCGCTGCGCTGGCGTTGGGCATTGGGATAGAACCGCCCCGTCTTGTTGCCCAGATATTGCAGAATGGCGCCGGATTCAAAAATCGAGATGAAGTCGCCGTCCGGACCATCCGGATCGACGATGGCCGGCATGCGCCCGTTCGGCGACAGCTGGAGAAATTCAGTTTCGAACTGCGCCTTTTGGGACAGATCGACCCAGTGTATATTGTAGGGCAGGCCGCATTCTTCCAACATGATGGTGATTTTCCAGCCGTTGGGGGTGGGCCAAAAGTGAAGTTCCATGGGCGTCATATGGCGGTATCCTGATCCGTCCGTTCCGCTGGACGGACTCCTAATTGATGTTGTTGTTATGGTAGGATTTCCAATGATCCGCAAGGCGATCAGCAAAACCACCCCCCGGCGGCGGCGCGGAGCGATGACATTCGCGGCCGCGATGGTGACCATTTTGCTGACATCCCCCACCGCGCTCATGGCCGAAAGCCGCTATGGCAAGTGGCAACAGAATGCACCCAGCCAGCCGTCGGACCTGTTGCGGGAATTGGACAAGTTGATTGACGAGGCCGAGCAGGCCCAGG
Organism: Alphaproteobacteria bacterium; assembly: GCA_029937535.1. GTDB lineage: Bacteria > Pseudomonadota > Alphaproteobacteria. The sequence continues at coordinate 1,653 of JAPYPT010000037.1, read as the reverse complement.
CCGCCGACCCGCGTTTTCTGCGCGATCTGCGTGCCCTGGTGCGGCGGCACGGCAATGCTTGGCCCGTGGCGCTGGTGTTCGACGATTTTGCCGATGGTGACTTCACCGCCAATCCGGCCTGGACCGTGGCATCGGGCAACTTCCGGGCCAGGCGGGGCGGCGGCTTGTACAGTGCCGGCGGCCAGGCCGAAGCGGCGCCGGAACGCAGCCGCAAGGACCGTAAACGCGATGCCGCCGTGCGCTTGCTGGGCCAGTTGCTGGGCGCCGGCGGCGGGGAGCAGGAAAGCGCGCAAGATCAGCCCAGCGGACCGGGGGAGATTTTCCTGGCCCAGGGCATTTCCAATGCATTCTCCCTCCAGGCCAAAATTGCCGGTGGCGGTGATGCGGGCTTTGAACTGGGGGTCTATCAGGGGCGGCAGCGCAGCATGGGGTACCGCCTGATCTACACGCCGAAGGACGGCGTGCTGTTGCTGCGGATCAGCCCCAAAGGCACCGCCGTGATCGAGCGGGCCGCCCCGGCCGGCAACTTGCTGGATGGCAAGACGCGGACCCTGGCCTGGCAACGCGGCGGGGACGGTGTCATGAGCGTCACGGTGGACAACAGCAAACTGTTCGAAACCTCGGACCGAAGCTTTCGCGATCCCTTTGATGGATTTCACATGTTCAATCGCGGCGGCGAGCTGACGCTGTTCTCCCTCGTCATCGACGGTACCCGGTAACCGGGCCGGCCCGCCTTGTTGAGCGCGATCGGGACCAGCTCGGCGATTCCAGTCAAACCGGAAATGCGCTACAATAGCCAAAAGCATGGGAGGACGGCATGGATCTTGGTGTGATTCTGACCCAGGAACGGATTGATACGCTGGTCGGCGCCGGCGCCTGGCCAAATAAAACCATCCTGGATTTTATGGATGCGGCGCTGGCGCGTGATCCTGATCTGGCCGCCATTACCTCCTACAACGGCGAAACCGATGCGGTCACGGCAATCAGTTATGGCGAGCTGGACCGATTATCCCGCCGTCTTGGCCTGGCCCTGATCAAACTCGGCGTGGGCGAGGGCGACGTGGTCTCACTGCTACTGCCCAATTGGTGGCAGTTCAATGCCATGCATCTGGCCTGCGCCCGCATTGGCGCCATCACCAATCCCCTGATGCCGATTTTCCGGCAGCGGGAATTGCGCTTCATGCTGGGTTTCGCTGAAAGCAAGGTGGTGATCGCGCCCCATGTTTTCCGCGGCTTTGAATACAAGCCCATGATCGAGGAGATCCGCGGCGAGCTGCCCCACCTGACCCACGCCTTCTATATTGACGGTGGCGGAGCGGATGATTTCGCCACCGCCCTGCTGGCCGATCCACTGGAAGAAGATGCCGCGGCGGAGGCCACCCTCGCCGCCCGGCGTCCCGCCCCCGACGATGTGAACGAGGTGATCTATACCTCCGGCACCACGGGCCAGCCGAAAGGCGTCATGCATACCGCCAACAGCACATTCGGCCATTTGAGTGCTTTTATTGAACACAATGGCCTGGACAGCGGCGACAAAATTTTCATGGCCTCGCCCCTGGCCCATCAGACCGGCTTTCTCTACGCCATCCTGCAACCCATCATGCTGGGCATCGAGGTTGTTCTGCTGGACCGCTGGTCGGCGCCCGTGGGGGT
>JAPYPT010000353.1 GCA_029937535.1 Alphaproteobacteria bacterium | reverse complement strand
CAGCTTTTCAGAAGAGGATCGAATGAACAACCTATTGAGAACTCACATCTAGAGCGCGTCGTGGATGGATTCACGATGTTTCAGGTCGGCTCGTCGGCATCCTGACCACCGTCGCCGGAACCGTCGCCAACTAGATTTCGGCCATCGAGATCCCGCCGCCGACGTTCCTCCTCCACCTCAAGGCGCTTGCGGTCGTCCTTGCGGCGGCCGTGACGCGCCCGGTTTCGCGTGGCCCGAAGATCCTTGTCGGCTTTTTTCCTGGCCTTGCGAAAGTGGTTGAGATTGACAATCTCGGCCATGCTTCCGCTCCTTCGCCCGTTTGTGCCAACATCCGTCCCGCATGCCAACAAGTGCACTACAGGACAAGGAACGTTTTTCCACCCCTAATTCAGTTATTAGATTAGGCTATCTGGCAGCGCATGCAAACCGTCTGATATTTGTTGACGGGCGCAGTGTGCGACCGGGGAGTTTGCCTTGAAGAAATTTCTAATCGGCATTGCCGTACTGCTCATCGTCGCTGTCGCTGCATTGGTGATTGGGCCAAGTTTCGTTAACTGGAACGACCACAAGGCGGAAATAATCGCCGCTGTACGCGATGCCACCGGCCGGGAATTATCGATCGACGGCGACATAAGCCTGAAAATCATTCCCGCACCCGCGCTTTCCGTGCATGACGTCCGCCTGGCGGGTCTGCCGGGCGCCGGTTCGCCACCGATCCTGAGTTTGAAGGCGCTGGAGGTACGGGTTGCCCTGGCGCCTCTCATTTCCGGCGACATTCAGATAACGTCCGTGCGCCTGATTGAACCGCAATTGGTACTGGAGGTATCCCCCGAGGGCCAGACAAACTGGCAGTTCGAGACGGCCGCCGCCAGCTCTGGCGATGGAGCGGGACCGGCGGGCCTTAATCTCACTCTCGACAAGCTTGCCGTGGAAAATGCCACCTTCATCTACCAAGATCATCGTTCCGGCGCCAAGGAGCAGGTCGACAAAATAAATCTGACCGGCTCGGCGGCATCATTGCAAGGGCCGTTCCGTTTCAAAGGCACGGCCACGGCCCGAAGTCTACCCATCGGCTTCGACCTCTCACTCGAGGCTATCGCCGGCGATAAACCCGTCGGCCTACGCCTGATGCTGAATTTTGCCGGCGACACGGCGCAAGCCGGTTTCTCAGGCCGGTTGGAAGGCTTGGATGAAACTCCGCGGCTGACCGGTCAATTGAATGTGTCGGCCAAGAATACCGCCGCGTTGTACGAAGCGCTGCTCGAGGGCGGCAAGGCGCCGCCAATGCTGCGGCAACCGTTGCAGTTAAAGGCGGCCGTGGAGGCATCGGCCAAGGCGGCAACCCTGAATAATATCGATCTGTCGTTTGGCCCCCTGCAAGCCGGTGGCGCCATCAGCGCCACGCTGGGCGAGATACCAAGCTACGATCTGGCCCTGGCGATCAGCCGGTTGGACATTGACAGCCTGCTGGAAGGCGTCACGGATACCAGCGGGTCGGCGGGATCAGCGGGAGACGCCAGCACCCCGGGCGGCGTTGCGATCCCCGACATACCGGCCAATTTGAACGCCAGCGTCGTCGTCACGATTGAAGGCCTACGCTATCGTCAGGGCGTTATCAGTCAGGTGCAGCTGGATGCCTCGATCGAGGACGGCCGCCTGCGCCTGGAACAGCTGTCGGCCCTGTTGCCGGGTGGCTCGGACCTGCGGATAGCGGGCGATGGGCGGAGCGAAAATGGTGCCCCACGCTTTGATGGCACCGTTGAACTGGCCTCGAACAATCTACGCGGCCTGCTGAATTGGCTGGATGCGAACCCCGCGGGCGTTGCAGCCGGACGCCTGGCCAACATGATCCTCACATCGGATTTCACCTTCGATCCACGGCAGGCCCAAATCTCCAACATGAACCTGCGCCTCGATAGCACCACGATCGAAGGCGCGGCGACGGTACTGCTGCAATCCAGGCCCTCATTTGGCCTGGCGCTGAATATTGACCGGATCAACCTTGACGGCTATCTGCCCAACCGCCCGGGAAATAAAGCAGACACTGGAGCAAAAGGCCCAGGCGATGGCGCCGCCGGCAATGGCAAAAGCGGGGGCAATCCCTTGGCCATTCTGGAGCAATTCGACAGTAATCTAATCCTGAATGTGGACGAGCTGACCTATAACGCAGCGCCGATCAAGGGCCTGTTGCTCGAACTCGGCCTCGCGGCGGGGAAGCTGTCCGTGCGGAAAGCGTCCGTGCGGAACCTTGCGGGCGCCACCTTTTCCATGAGCGGCAGCGCCGAAGGGTTTTCCGGCACCCCCAGCGGCAAGGCCAAGTTGCGGCTGCGGGCCAAATACATAGACGGCCTGGCACGGCTGGCCGGCGTGGAGCTTCCCGTGCCGCCAAAACGCCTGAAAGGCCTGACCGTGGATGGCGACATTTCCGGTAACGCCGACGGTCTGACATTTGACATCAGAACCACGCTCGCCGGATTGCAGGCCACGGCCAGCGGCCGGGCGTCAACCAAGTCGGATCAACCGGAAGCGGATCTGAAGTTCGAGTTGAAACATGGCAGCCTTGCCGCCCTGTCCCGCACCTTCGACCTGGGCGTTAAACCTTTGGCCCGTGCCGATACGCCCGTGGCCCTGCGCGGCGCCATCCGGGGCGGAAGTCAGGCGTTGGATCTGGATTTGACGGCGAATTTGGCCGGCGGGGTGTTTGCCGCCAAGGGAAAGCTGACAGGCACGGACACCGCTGCGCCGCGGTTCGATATAGCGGTTAAAGCCGCCCATAAGGACCTGGTGTGGTTACTGGCGGCCCTGGGCAATGAATTTCCCGCCGATCAGAAATCACCCGGCGCGGTGCGGGTTAGCAGCACCGTGAAAGGCGGCGGTGACCGCTTCGATCTGAGCAATTTGAAGGCAGCGGTGGGCGCACTTGATTTGACCGGAACGGCGGGCGTGGATTTAGCGGGCCCCCGCCCAAAACTATCCGCCGACCTGCGGGCGGGCGATGTCATCGTCGATCATTTCCTCGGCGCGGCGGCGGCAAATGGCGGAAAACCGGCGGCTGGCAAACGGGCCGGTGCGTCAACGAAAAGCCCATCAAGACGTGCCAGTGGCGATGGCCGGTGGTCCCGCGAGGCCATTGACCTGGGCGCCTTACAGACGCTGGATGCGGATATCAGGCTGTCGGCCAAGCGTCTGGTGTTTCAACGCTATCCGTTCGAGGAGCCACGCCTGCATTTGACCCTGGCGAACGGTGTTTTGCAGGTGAAGGACCTGACGGGCCGGCTGTTTAATGGCAATGTCGGGTTGCGCGCGACCCTGAATTCCCGGCCCCTGCCCGGCCTGGGACTGTCCGTGCAGTTGCGCGGCGCCGATATCAACCAGGCCATGCGCACGGCCCTGGAGATGGACCAGGTCACCGGGCTGCTGGATTTCTCGGGCCAGTTTCAGACCACCGGTTCCTCGCAATGGGATCTGGTCAACGCGTTGTCGGGTCAGGCAAAAATCCATGCCGCCAACGGCGTCATCCGCGGTTTTGATATGAGAAACTTCTCGGAACGTCTGGGTCGCTTGAACAAGGTGCCGGATTTTCTGAATTTGCTGCAGCGGGCGTTTTCGGGTGGTGAAACCAAATATCAAAGTGTCGATGGCACCTGGAATATCAAGAACGGCGTGGCTGAAACCCAGGACATGCTGGCCCGGCTGGACGCGGCGGAGGCATCGGTGAAGGGCAAGGTGCGCCTGCCCGCCTGGAACATGGATCTTCGCGCCATCCTGCGTCTGACCGAACACCGCGACGCCCCGGACATGGGCGCGCATCTGTACGGCCCCCTGGACCAACCGCAACGGGACCTAAAGACGTCAAAGCTGGAAAGCTGGCTGCTGGCCCGCCTGGGCCGGGAGCTGCTGGGCAAGAAGCTGTTGGGCAAGAGTTCAAAAACCAAGGGCCTGGGCAAACTATTGGACGCCCTCACGGGCGGCAGCCGGGCCCCTGCCCCGCAACGCCAGCCGCAGCCATCAACCGTCCAGCCCTCGGTCCCGCAGCCTTCACAACCAAGCCAGAGCGCACCGCAACAAAAAGCGGACCCGACACGTAAATTGATCGAAGGGCTTTTTAAATCTCTGAAGAAAAATTGAGCCCTATTGGATCGGCGAGAAATCCGTCGGCGCCAGGATCTTGTTGGTTTGTTGTTTCAAGGCGCCCAGGGGAGCGGTTTTCTCCCGGAAGGCGGCCCAATCGGGATCCTGATCCATGATCGCGCGGCGCTGTTCCCGATCGCCCATGTTCTCGTAGGCCCACATGAAAACGATCTGGTTGATCGGTCCCACTTCCGTGGTGAAAAAGCCGATCAATGTGCCCAGATGCTTTTCCTGAACCGGCAGGCCGTGTTCCTTGTAGATCTGAATCCAAGCCTTCATCTTGCCGGGGTGAAAGTCGTAGGTGCGGTGATCAATGATCATGGGGTCTCTCCGTATTTGCCGGCCGCGGATTGCAGCCGATTTAAAATGTAAACACGCACGGCGCGGCTGAGGCCCGCCGTGCGCTGGTTATCGATCTCGGAAATCAGGTCGGTCATGGAGCGCCCGTCCGTTCGGGCCAGGCGGCGGAATTCATCCCAAAAGGCCCGCTCCATGGACAGGGAGGTCTGGTGCCCGGCGATGCGGAAGGAACGGCGCAGCAG
>JAPYPT010000352.1 GCA_029937535.1 Alphaproteobacteria bacterium | reverse complement strand
TGGCCGGACTGATCGATGCCGCGGAACTCCCCGGCTGCATCGTGCCAATTCAGCCGGAAGGCAACCTTCCTCCATTCCTATGTGTGCATGGCGGCGGCGGGTCGGTCTTTGATTTTCGGGAACTCTCGCGCCATCTGGGGGCTGATCAACCTTTTTACGGTATCCAGCAATCCCAAATCGACGGCGACGCGGCGCAACCGACGACGATCGAAGAGATGGCCGCCCAATATGTGCGAGAGGTCCGCAAACTACAGCCCGTTGGTCCTTATTACCTCGGGGGCTACTCGTTCGGCGGACCGGTGGCATTTGTCATGTCCCAGCAGCTTATCGCCGACGGCGAGACAGTTGCCTTGCTTGCCCTTCTGGACGCAAATAATCCTTCTGGTCATCGCGTTTTGGACATCCGCAATTTGTTTGCACGGCACCGCAAAATCATGGCTGAACTCGCTTTTGTGGAATGGCCAGGATATTTGTTGACGCGTTTTGCCGGGGTGATCGGTCGAACGTTGAAATGGATTGGTCTAACTTTGAGGCACGCCATTGTAGGTTCCTACCTGTCCGCCGCCGGCAATTTGTCATCTGATCCGCAACGTCAACTCGAGGCGAATAAGTTGACAAGCCTGATGTACAGGCCAACGCCCATTGACGGTGACGCAGTCTTGTTCTTGGCTGAAAAACCCGCCTGGCTCCAATCGGAGATTCACGATGAATGGAGCGCGTTGGTCAAAGGGAATTTTGATTGCCGCTACGTCGCGGGCGACCATTATTCAATGTTGCGGGAACCCCATGTGCGGCTCCTCGCATGCGAACTGTCTGCCATTCAGGAGGAGCAACGAACAAAATTCGAGCCCGGCCACGCCGCCAATTGATCCTTACTTTGGCGGAATGACGGCGTCGGACTATTTGTTACCGTCTCACCCGTGTCGCAATTCCGTCTGCAATTTCCCCATACAATTTCCAATTTGGTAAACTGAATTAGCAATCCGCCACCGTAACTTAGGCACCAACTTCGCACCGACTGGTCCGACGTCTTTCAACAAACTGAAATTGGCGCCTTTCTTCTTCGCCTATTGGGGGACGGGGGGACGGACGAGGGAGGGTTTGATAGGCGGGGCGGTCTCGTTTACCTTGGCGGCGAGGCAACAGTTAGAGGAAATGCCGCCATGGCGCTCACCACCCCCCAGGTCGAACAGTTCAAACGGGACGGCTATGTCTACCCCCTGGATATCCTCGGCGGGGGGGAGGTCGCGGATTTGCGGCAGCGGCTGGAGGCGCGGGAAGAGATGCAGGGCGGCAAGCTGGAAGCCGGCCAGCGGGCCAAGTCGCACCTGATCTTTAAATGGCTGGACGATCTGATCCGCGATCCGCGCATTCTTGATCCCATCGAGCAACTGATCGGGCCGGATATCCTGTGCTGGAATACGATTTTCTGGATCAAGGACGTGGGCTCCAAAAGCTTCGTCTCCTGGCATCAGGATACCCGCTACTGGGGTCTTTCGAGCCCCGACGTGGTGACGGCCTGGCTGGCGCTGTCGCCGGCCAGTCTGGAGAGCGGCTGCATGCGTGTCATGCCAGGCACTCACCGGGGCGATGTGTTGCCCCATGAGGACCGCTATGACGATGCCAACATGCTGACCCGGGGCCAGGAAATTACCGAGGGCGTGGACGACGGCGCGGCGGTCCATATGCCCTTGGAACCTGGCCAGATGTCGTTTCACAATTACCGCCTGGCGCATGCCTCGGGCGCCAATAACGCGCCCGACCGGCGGATCGGCGTCTCCATGCATTTCATGCCCACGGATACCAAGCAGATCGTCGGCGAGTGGGACAGCGCGGCCCTGGTGCGGGGCAACGATCGCCACGGCAATTTCGCGCCCACGCCGGTGCCCGAGGGCGATTTCGACCCGGCGGCAATGGCCTTTCACGCCCGCGCCGCCAAGGCGCAGAGCGAGGTGCTGTACACGGGCGCGGCCATCAACACCCAAAAGCTGTAACCGCCATGGCACCCATAAAGCGATGGAACCTGCCCAACGGGGCCCGGATTGCCCTGTCGATCGTGGTCAATGTGGAAGAGGGCTCGGAAATGAGCATCGCCCAGGGCGACCGGGGCCCGGAAATCGTCGATGAACTGGGCGTGGCCCTGCACAAACCAATCCGCAACTATGCCAACGAGAGCAATTATCTCTATGGCCTGAAGGCGGGCGCGCCCCGGATTATGAAACTGCTGGATGACTTCGGCGTTCAGGCGACCTTTACCGCCGCCGCCCAGGCCCTGGAAAAGGCCCCCGATCTGACCGGCGCCATCGTCGCCGGCGGGCACGAGGTGTGCAGCCACGGCTGGCGCTGGGTGCATCAGTTCCAGATGGACGAAGAGCAGGAGCGGGATTTCATCCGCAAGGCCGTCGCCTCGATCGAAAAGACCACGGGCACCCGGCCGGTTGGCTGGCTGTCGCGCTATCTGTTGACCGACAACACCCGGCGCCTGTTGGTGGAGGAAGGCTTCACCTATCATATGGATGATTTTTCCGGTGACCGGCCGTTCTGGGACCCAGAGCATGGCAAGCCCATCCTGATCCTGCCTTATGCCCTGGACTCCAACGATATGAAGATGTGGACCGCGCCGTCGCTGACGCCCGCCGATTGGCTGCAATACGCCATGGATACTTTCGACTGGCTGTACCGTGAAGGCACGGACGATCCCCAGATGATGTCGTTCGGTCTGCACCTGCGCATCATTGGGCGGCCGGGACGCATCGGCTATTTCGAAAAATTCCTCCAGTACGTCGCGGCCAAGCCCGATGTCTGGATCGCCACCCGCCAGGATATCGCCCGGAATTGGGCCGAACAGAACCCGGCGCCATGATGTCCATGAGTACCGAGGTCATCCCCAACAGCCTGACCGCCGCGCCTTGGGACGAAATTGCCCGCGCCGCCCAGGCCGCCGCCGACGAGCCGGAGCCAGAGGCGGCGGTGCGCGAAATCATCCATTGCGCCTTGCGTGTCACCGGCGATCACACGGCGCACGAAAAACCCGGCGCCCTGAAACCCGGCGAGCGGCATTTCCATGTGGGGGCGGCGTTCATGGTCAGTCCCGACAACACCTCGCATTTCCTGATCGCCGAATTTGGCTTTCCCGAGGAACAGCACCGCCTGCATTACCCCCTGGACACCGGCCATCCGGGCTGGGTCTGGAAGAACCAGCGGGCGCTGATTTTGGAAAACACCGACGATCACGCCGATTTCAAGCAAATCCTGAAAAGCGCGCGCATGGGCTCGGCCCTTTATGCGCCCTTGATCTGGCAGGGCGGCTTTATCGGTCATATGATCTGCGCGGCCCAGGCCCGCAATACCTATATCCCGTCCGATCTGGTGCGGTTACGGGCCTTGGCCGCCATGGCGGCGGGGCTCTACATGGCCAAGGACGGACCGGCGATGTTGGCGCAAATTTGGATGGAGGCAACCACATGAATAAGGAATACGAAATCAAGGGTGGCGGCGGCGTGAAAATTTGGGCCGGGGAATGGGGCAACCCTGATGGCCCGGCGATCTTGCTCATCCATGGCTTCATGCAGTGCCATATGTCCTGGCAGCTCCAGCTTGATAGCGATCTGGCCAAGGAGTTTCGCCTGATCGCCATTGATAACCGCGGCCATGGCCGGTCGGACAAGCCCGACGATCCAGCCGCCTACCAGGACGGACAATATTGGGCCGATGATGTTGCCGCCGTGATCGAGCAACTGGCACTGGACAAACCCGTGCTGGCGGGCTGGTCCTACGGCGGCTTGATCATGCTGGACTATTGCCAGCGATACGGCTGTGACAACATCGCCGGGATCAATTTCGTTGCCGCCGCCGTGCGCAGGATTTCGGACGACCTGTTCGGTCCACCCACGATCCCCGAGGCCCGGCAACAACTGCTCTCCGACGATCTGCCGGACCGGATTGCCGGCACCCGCGCTTTTCTCCGCGCCTGCACCGCCAAATCCGTGGACCGGGAAACATTCGAGACCTGGCTGGCTTTCAACATGTTGGTGCCAAACCAGGTCCGCCGCTGGCTGTTCGAACGGGAATTGAATTTCGACCCGGTGTTGGAGGCACTCTCCGTGCCCGCCCTCGTCACCTATTGCACGGCCGATCCCTTGGTGGTGCCGGCGGTCGGCGAATACGCCATGGCCCGCCTTCCCGACGCCGAGGCATCCATCTACCAGGACATCGGACATTCCCCGTTTTTCGAGGACAGCGCCCGTTTCAACACAGAACTGGCCGCCTTTGTCCGGCGCTGTGGTTGACCTGGGCAGCCCGGCATGATGCATTAAGACAAATTTCAAATTGCAAGGAGCGCCAAAATGCATGTTGGCATGACCACATTTTTCCAAAACCTCACCGGCACGCATACGGACCGGGAGGTTTATCAGCACGAATTGTCCATGGCCGACATGGCCGAACCCCTGGGGTTCGAGAGCATCTGGACGGCGGAACATCATTTCGATGAATACACCATGTGCCCCAACCCCTTGCAGTTCCTCACCTATATGGCGGGACGGACGGAACGGGCGCTGCTCGGCACCATGGTCATGGTGCTGCCCTGGCATGATCCCGTGCGGGTGGCGGAAGAGATCGCGGTGCTGGACCATGTTTCCAACGGGCGCAGCATTCTGGGCGTGGGCCGGGGCCTGGGCCGGATCGAGTTCGAGGGCTTCCGCGTCAACATGGG
>JAPYPT010000351.1 GCA_029937535.1 Alphaproteobacteria bacterium | reverse complement strand
CTTAAAGGTTTTAGCGCATGGCCTCGCGTTCAATTGAACGCGACATGCGCTAGGGGAAGAAAACATGAGCGGTATCATTGATATTGTCGGCAGGGAAATCCTCGATAGCCGGGGCAACCCCACCGTGGAGGTTGAGGTTACGCTGGACAGCGGCGCCTTTGGCCGCGCCGCCGTGCCCTCGGGCGCCTCCACCGGTGCCCATGAGGCGGTGGAACGGCGCGACGGCGGCGCACGATATGGCGGCAAGGGCGTGCTCGGCGCCGTCGATAGTGTCAATGGCGAGCTGTTTGATGCCCTTTCCGGTCTGGATGCCGACGATCAGGCCAGCATCGATACCATCATGTGTGATCTGGACGGCACACCGAACAAGGCCAACCTGGGCGCCAATGCCATTTTGGGCGTCAGTCTGGCGGTCGCCAAGGCGGCGGCGGCGGATGCGGGCCTGCCCCTGTACCGCTATGTGGGCGGTGTCGGGGCGCGGACCTTGCCCGTGCCCATGATGAATATCGTCAATGGCGGGGCCCATGCGGACAACCCCATCGATATCCAGGAATTCATGATCATGCCGGTGCGGGCCGAGAGTTTCCGCGAGGGCCTGCGCATGGGCGCGGAGGTCTTCCATACCTTGCGCGGCGCCCTGAAGGATGCGGGCCACAACACGAATGTGGGGGACGAGGGCGGCTTCGCGCCCATGCTAAGCAGCACCAACGAGGCCATGGGCTTCGTCATGACGGCGATCGAGGCGGCGGGCTATCGTCCGGGAGAGGACATTTATCTGGCCCTTGATCCCGCCTCAACGGAATTCTACCGCGACGGCAAATATCATCTGAAAGGCGAGGGCAAGGTCTTGGAGGCGGGAGAAATGGCCGCCTACTATCAGGATTTGGCCGACCGTTACCCCATTATCTCGATCGAGGACGGCATGGCCGAGGATGACTGGGACGGCTGGGCTGCCTTAACCCAGGCGATTGGCGAGCGCGTGCAACTGGTGGGCGATGATCTGTTCGTGACCAACCCCGTGCGCCTGGCCAAGGGCATCGAGCTGGGCGTCGCCAACGCCATATTGGTCAAGGTCAATCAAATCGGTACCCTCTCGGAGACCCTGGATGCCGTCGAAATGGCCCACAAGGCCGCATACCGGGCGGTGATGTCGCATCGTTCCGGCGAGACCGAGGACAGCACCATCGCCGATCTGGCCGTGGCCACCAATTGTGGTCAGATCAAGACCGGTTCATTGGCCCGTTCCGACCGCCTGGCCAAGTACAATCAACTGCTCCGCATCGAGGAAGAGCTTGGGCCCCAGGCCCGCTATGCCGGCGCGGCCGTGTTGATGACATGAGTGCATCCGAAGCCTCCGTCGCACTCGTTGCCGGCGTTGGCCGCGGCACGGGCGGGGCCGTGGCCCGCCGGTTTACCGCCGCCGGCTACCGCGTGGCCCTGTTGGCCCGCACCGAACGCCGCTTGAAAGAGTTCGAGGCGGAATTGCCGGGCAGCCTGGCAATCCCCTGTGATGTCGCCGATGAAGCCGCCGTCGATGCCGCCATCGCCACCTGCGAGGCGAAATTGGGTGTGCCTGACGTGGTGATCCATAACGCGCCGCGCGGCGTGTCGGGAACCTTTCAGGAGATTGATCCCCGCGATATGGAAGAGGCCTTCCGCGTCAACACGATGAGCCTGCTGTATCTGGCCCGTGCCGTGGCGCCTGCGATGATCGAACGGGGCACCGGCGCCATCATCGTGACCGGCAATACTTCGGCCTTTCGCGGCAAGGCGAATTTCTCCGGTTTCGCGCCCACCAAGGCGGCGCAGCGTATCCTGGCCGAGGCCATGGCCCGGGACCTGGGCCCCAAGGGCATCCATGTGGCTTATGTGATGATCGACGCGGTGATCGACCTGCGCTGGACCCGGCGCACCCGCCCCCATCTCAAGGACGAGGATTTCGCCCAGCCCGATGATCTGGCGGAAAGCATTTTCCAGGTTTCCCAACAGCCTCGCTCCGCCTGGACCTTCAACATGGACCTGCGGCCCTTCAAGGAAATCTGGTAGCACGCGGCGGAAATTCACCCAATTTTCACGCAGGGATCGGCTGTACGGATATCTCCCGCTCTCTGGCCCTGACCTTGGCAAGGTCAAAATTTATCTGCAGGGTTAACCAGCCATGTGCCGTGCCCCAGGCCATTTTTTCAAACCGAAGCGCCATTTCGGGTGAAATCGCCGATTTTTCGTTGACCACGTTGTTGAGAGCCTGTCGTGTTACGCCCAACCGCCGGGCGGCCTCGGTCACGCTCAGCCCCAATGGCTCCAGGCAGGTCAACCGTACATTGCGGCCAGGATGCGGCGGGTTCTTCATTGCCATCCGATTTGCTCCTCTAATGGCTTTCACCCCATCTAAGCCCCGCCGTCGATCTTAAGGATGGCGCCGGTGGTGTAGCTGGCGCCGTCCGAGGCCAGATAGAGCGCGGCGGCGGCGACTTCCTCGGCCTCGCCGCCCCGGCGCATGGCGATGGTGGTTTCGGCCCGGGCGTTGAAGGCTTCCATGTCCCAGGCCTTGGAGATATCGGTCAGAAAGGGGCCGGGCATGATGCAATTGACGCGCACCGTGGGGCCATAGGCATCCGCGAAGGCTTCGGTCATGGCGTTCACGCCGGCCTTGGCGGCGGCATAAGTGATGACGTCCTTGGAGGGGCGGATGGCGGCGGTGGAGGAGACGTTGATGATGCTGCCGCCACCCGCGTCGATCATGCGCTGACCGACGTTGGCGCACAGGCGGAAGCTGCCTTTCAGGTTCACATCCAGAACCTTGTCGTACAAGGCTTCGGTGATGTCCGTTGGCCGGTCATAATGAGGCGACATGCCAGCGTTGTTGATCAGCACATCGATCTTGCCGAAACGTTCGTAGACCGCGTCCACCAGACTGTCGACCTGATCCCAATAACCCACATGGCAAGCATGGGCCATGGCCTGGCGGCCCAGGGCCTCGATCTCGGCGGCGGTGGCCTCGCAGCTTTCGATCTTGCGCGAGGTAATGACCAGATCGGCTCCGGCTTCGGCGAAGCCGAGGGCCATGGCCCGGCCCAGACCGCGGCTGCCGCCGGTGATCAAAACCACTTTGTCTGTCATATCGATATGATTGCTGGCCATTTGACGTTCTCCTCAAAATTTTCCCTGAATTGTTGGCGACATCTTAGCAAAATGATTGTTGGTCGGGGAATCAAAGCGTGAACATAACGTGATCGTTTCGGAATCTTCGATAACTTATTGAATTATTGAGATGTTTTATCTTGATCAAATTCGATACCTGTGATTCGTTCTACCCGTCATGGGACTTTTGTATGATATGCGGCGAGGTTTGCGCAGGGCCATTGCGCCCTGCCTGGGCTTCTGCGCGCTGATATATTTCGGCTACCACACGGTCCAGGGGGAGCGGGGCATCATCGCCTATCTGCGCCTGAGCGCGCAGTTGGAGCGCACGGAAATGGCCTTGCAGGATAGTAACCGGGCCCGCGAGGTTCTGGCCCGCCGGGTGGTATTGCTGCGGCCCGAGAAACTGGATCGCGATATGCTGGACCAACAGGCCCGGCAAATTCTTGGCCTCGCCCATCCTGACGATGTTGTGATTTACAGCAAATAATTGCCGTCTCGATCACTGGAAACTGAATTCGGTTGGCCCGCCAACGGCTTGCCGGATGCTGCCTGAATAGATGCCTTAACGGCTGATTAACTGTTATTAAGTTAATATATAAATTCTCCTTGTATTACAAAGAGTTTTAACGCTTGAATTGAAGTCACGGGCGTCTGTGGACATCAATCGCGAATGAGGCTGACATGGCGAAAGCGGCGAAATCGAAGGCGACCGGTACCAAGGTTTCAGCTTCCAGGGGGGCGAAATCGCTGGCCCGAAAACGCAAGATCAGCCAACCGCCCGAGATCTCCGCTGAAAACGTCGCCGACGTGCTGAATTATTACCGGCAAATGCTGCTGATCCGCCGCTTCGAGGAAAAGGCGGGGCAGATGTACGGCATGGGTCTGATCGGCGGTTTCTGCCATCTTTACATTGGTCAGGAAGCGGTCGTGGTTGGCATGCAGGCCGCCATCAGGGCGGGGGATACGCAACTGACCAGCTATCGTGATCATGGCCACATGCTGGCCAGCGGCATGGATGCCAAGGGTGTGATGGCAGAGTTGACGGGCCGTATCGGCGGCTATTCCAAGGGCAAGGGCGGCTCCATGCATATGTTCAGCCGCGAGAAGGATTTCTATGGCGGCCATGGCATTGTCGGCGCCCAGGTGCCCATCGGCGCCGGCCTGGCGTTTGCCCACAAATACCGCGGCAACGACCGCATCTCCCTGACCTATTTCGGCGACGGCTCGGCCAATCAGGGTCAGGTTTACGAAAGTTTCAACATGGCGGCGCTGTGGCAGTTGCCGGTGATCTTCATTATCGAGAACAACCAATACGCCATGGGCACGGCTTTGGGCCGGGCCTCGGCGCAGACGGAACTATACCAACGGGGCGAAAGCATGGGCATCGCCGGGGTCCAGGTCGATGGCATGGATGTCCTGGCGGTCAAGGCCGCCAGCGATGATGCCGTCGCCTATGTCCGCGGCGGCAAGGGGCCCATATTGATGGAAATGAAGACCTACCGCTATCGCGGCCATTCCATGTCGGACCCGGCGAAATACCGCACCAAGGAAGAGGTGCAGCGGGTCCGGGCCGAGCGCGACC
>JAPYPT010000350.1 GCA_029937535.1 Alphaproteobacteria bacterium | reverse complement strand
TCATCTTGAATGCAAAAGTCCGAGATGCAAGGCTGCAACAACAGAGTTGATGACGGTGCGGCGGTATTTGGGGTTCAATTTGAAAGCTCCTTGCCGGTTATCCCGCCAAGACCTTTACCCCCGCCTTCAGCAGGGTCAGGGGCGGGGCCCAGTCGCCGATGGGAATGGTATGGGTGACCAGATCCGCGCCCGCCGGGGTGGCGTCTTCCAGCCAAAGGTGAACGGCAATGGCGGGCGGCTCATGGGTAATGTTCAACAGGCGTTCGGGGCCTGTGTATAGATCAAAGGGATAACAGGTCGTCGGCCCGGCATAGGCGATGGTGCCTCCAAAAGCTGTCGTCATGGGGCGGTGGGCATGTCCCGCCAGCACGCGCACCACCTGGGTGTGGCGGCGCAAAAGAGCATCCAGTTCACCGCCGCCCCTAGCGAGGCCCTTGGCCGAGCTGCCCGTCATGCCGGAATAAAACGGCGGATGATGCAGGGCGACAATGGTCGGACGCTCCGGCGCCTCGCTTAAACGGGCATCCAGCCAGGCCAAACGCTCGGCGCACATCTCGCCCGGCGTTTCGCCGGCGATGACGCTATCGCAGCAGATGATCCGCACCGCATGATCGTCGATCACGAAGTGCAGGAATTCGCCAGTCGCCGGCAGGCTGGCGCTGCCGCCCAAAACCTCGCGCAGGGCATCGCGGTCATCGTGGTTGCCCGGAATGACCGCCATGGGCGCCACCAATTCATCCGTGATGGCCTTAAAAGCCTGGTATCGGGCGACGCTGCCGTGCGAGGCAATATCGCCCGTATGCAAAATCAGATCAGGGCCCGGCTCCATGGCGTTGATCGCCGCGACCGCCCTCTCCAGGGCCTGGGAGGTATCGAAATGGCCGTAGACCAGGGTGCCCGGTTCATCAATATGGGTGTCGGACATTTGTACCAGTATCATTGCCGTCTATGCCCCCTCCGCCGCCGGCACATCGTAGGCCGCCATCAAATCATCAACAATAGCCTCCAGTTCATCCCAGGGCGTTTCGCGAAAACTGTGCCCGCGTATGATGAACGAGGCGCCGGCATAGAATTTCTCGTACTGCTGATGACGCCCGGCGAACTCAGAGCCGACCAGATCCCAGGCCAGGCGAAACAGCTTCATGCGGGCCAGGGCGTCCATCTGCGGTGTTTGCCAGTAATTTTCGAATTGCCGCCGCAGCTCGTCATCATGCATGACGCTGACATCCGCCGGCATCTGAAAAATCCCGCCGCCGCATAGCTCGCGCACAATGTCGATGATGCCGGAATGGCTTTCCGTACACCAATTCAGGGCCGCATACATCATCCGCCTGTTGAAGGTAACATGGCCTTCGGGCCATTCTTCCGCCGCCTCGATCTGGCCCGCGATCATGCCTGACAACCCGGCCTCCATGGCCGCCAGGCGGCCCAGGGTTTCGGCCACGGCTGGAATCTTATTGGCCCCCGTGGATTGTGTGATCTTGCTGGCCAGACCCACGAACAGGCGCAGCTTGGTGTGAAAGCGGACGTTGGATTGATGGTTGCCATAGCAGTGCGACGGCGTCTGGGTATAGATCCGCGACGACTGGGTGGGATCGTCCAGGCAGAACACCCTCTCCCACGGCACCTTGACCTCCTCGCACATGACCATGGCATCGGTCTCGTCCAGCTTCCAGCTCAGCGGGCTGTCAAACTCGGTTCGCGCATTCACCTCCATGGGCTTGCGCGACCACAGGCTCAACCCCGGCGCGTTGCAGGGTATGGCGCAGGTGATGGCTTGCTTGGTCTGGTCGGGGGCCAGGGGGATGACATTGCCGATCCAGATTTCGTCGGCGATCACGGCGCCCGTGGCCAGCATCTTCATGCCTGAAATAACAACCCCGTCGTCCTCTTCACGGACCAGTTGCAAAGTGGGGACCGGCAGGTTCTGTTGTTGATAAAAGGCCGGGTCGCGGGCGGCCTGGGGCGGCAGCACGGCGTAGGCGGCATAAATATCGTTCTGGCGCATATGTTCATAATAGCCGCGCAGATTGTCCGAGAATTTGCCCCCCTCCGTATCCAGGAATTCCCGCTTGGTGCACATGCCCGTGACAAAGGAGGCGACGTGATCGGGCGACCGGCCAAAAAAGCCGTGGGTCGCTTCGGCAATTTTGCGATGGGTCCGGGACCTTTGGCGCAGGTCATCCCTGGATTTCGCCAAAATGTAATAGGCCGAATAGCTTTCGCCGTCTTCCTCGAACGCCATTGTTTCGCGGTTGGCGGGATCCGCCTTCATGTCATAAATCCGGGCGGCGGTGGCGGCGGCGTGGCGGAAGGCGGGATGGGTGGTGACATCGTCCACGCGCTCCTTACCGATATAAACCACCCGGCCATCGCGCAGCCGTTCCAAGTGCTCTTTCCCAGTGCGTAACATCGGCGCCTGCCCTCCCAGCGGTCCTTCCGCGCCCAGAGTTTGGACACAATTGCCGGCGGTGACCAGGGCCTCATATGATTTCTCAAATGTTGCTTGTCCGGGCTGATATAGTTTCAATCGTCTGAATTGCCGGGAAGGATGCCAGAAATATGCGAAATTATATGGAACGCCTGCGCGAGAGTGGCGAACTTCTCGTGACCGACCGCCACGTCGAGGCCAAGCACGAACTGGCGGCCGTCACCCAAAAGGTGCAGGAAACCAGCAATAGGCCCATACTTTTCACCAATGTTTCCGGCTCCAAGCTGCCGGTACTGACCAATATCTACGGTAGCCGCGAGAGGCTGGCCGATATTCTGGGCATCGAGGCGGCGGATTTTTGCCGCAAATGGACCGAATTAACGGCCGCCTCCGATGGTGAATTGCAAATCGAGGTCGATACGCCCGCCGACCTGATCGATTGCAAGCTGAGCGATCTGCCCTTGTTGACCTATTCCGCCCGCGATGGCGGCCCGTACTTTACCTCCGCCCTGTTTCTGGCCAAGGACCCTGAAACCGGCGTCGGCAATCTTTCGTTCCATCGGTCCATGTATATCTCCGATGGGGAGCTGCGCTGCCGCCTGGCGCCCACTCACCATCTGACCATTTACCATGAGATGGCGGAAAGCATGGGCCAGCCGCTAGAGGCGGCCATGCTGCTGGGCCCCACGCCGGAAACCTTCCTGGCCGCGGCGGCGCCCGTACCTTATGACACGGATGAGTTGGATGTCGCCGCCTCGCTCGCCGGCCGGCCACTGGAGATGCGGCGATGCAAGCATATCGATCTGATGGTGCCCGCCTCGACCGAGATTGTCATCGAGGGCCGCTTCCTGCCCAACGAACGGCGCCCGGAAGGGCCGTTCGGTGAGTTCATGGGCTATTACGTGCCTGTCGGCGACAATGCCGTGTTCGAGGTGCTGGGCGTCAGCATGCGGCCGGACGCCATATTCCACAGCATCAATTGCGGATCGTCCGAAGAAGTTCTGACCCTGGAATTGTCCGTGGCGGCGACCATCTACCAGCGCATCAGCGCCATTCTGCCCGGCATCATCGACGTCACCTGCCTGCCCTTCGTGCTCCACACCGTGGTCAAGATCCGCCAGCAATACGAAGGGCATGCCCGCCAGGTCATGCTTGCGGTGTTCGGCTGCGAGCCGACCTGGGCCAAGTTTTGCACTGTGGTAGATGAAGACGTCGATATCTACGATCTTAACGACGTCACCTGGGCGGCGCTGACCCGCTCCCGGCCCGACAAGGATGTGATGATCATTCCAGATACGCCGTCTTTCTACCGCGACCCGCACAAGGATCACTGGTCGCGCCTCGGGATCGATGCCACCGCGCCCTTTGAGCGCCGCGACGAGTTCATCCGCAAGGTTGTCCCCGGCGTGGATGAGGTGGAACTGAGCCGCTACTTCGATTAGCCTTAACATCGGGAGGAGAGACCATGAATTCCGAAAGTACAATTATCGAGCGCCCGCTGTTGCTATTGGTTCAGGCCAACGTCGAGGCGGAGCACGAACATGCCTTCAACGCCTGGTATTACCACCACGTCCCGGCGTTGCTGGAGATCCCCGGCTATCGCTGGGGCCGCCGTTATCAGGGCGTGCTTGGCGATACCAAATTTCTCGCCCTCTACGAGATCGAGGACGCCGGCTGCCTGGAGCACCTGATCGGCCCGGATGAGGAAAAGCGCCACCCCACCGCCAACAGGGAGTTTGCCAAGTTCGAACAGCTAAAGGGGTTGAGCGACGTGGCCATCAATATCTATCAACAAATCTCGGGCAGCCACCTGGGCCACCCCTTTCTCACTGCCGACCTGCCCCTCAGCGCGGTGATGGTCGATTGCGTGGTGGCGGAGAAAGAGGCGGAATTCAATGCCTGGTATGACCGCTCCCACGTCCCCAATCTGGTGCAGATCCCCGGCTATGCGTCCGGCGCGCGCTTTCAATTGATCGACCATCCGGCACTGGCCCATTTGGGCATGGGACCGAAATACCTTGCCCTCTACGAACTTGATAACCTGGACTGCCTGCCCAGCCTGGCCGACCCGGACAATATGCGCGCGGAAGCCAAGGACGAGCTGGCGCGCTGGATGGATTTTGGCGCGCCCCTGGTCGACAACATGTCGTGGAACGTGTACCGCCCCCTCGCCAAGCACTGGCGGCTTGACGACTAGGTAGCCGCGCGGGGTTCCCTGACATGCATGAGACTGGAGAGGAAACACCGGGCCCCCGTTACGAGCGGGAGATGGTCCCCGCCCTGTTCATGCCATTTGCCCGCG
>JAPYPT010000527.1 GCA_029937535.1 Alphaproteobacteria bacterium | reverse complement strand
TGGATTTCCTGCGCTTGTCGGATACCACCGAGATCACCATCAACGTCCCCGTGGTGTTTTTGAACGAGGATGAGTCAGAGGGCCTGAAACAAGGCGGCGTATTGAATATCGTCCGCCATCAGGTTGAGGTTCGTTGCAAGGCCGGCGCCATTCCGCAATCGATCGAGGTTGATCTGACGGGTTCGGAAATGGGCGATTCCATTCATATCAGCGCCGTGACCTTGCCTGACGGCGTGGTCCCGACCATCACGGACCGTGACTTCACCATCGTCACCGTGGCCGCCCCGACCATTCATGTGATCGAGGAAGAGGCCGAGGAAGGCGCGGAAGGCGAAGAGATCGAAGGCGTCGAGGGCGAAGAAGCCGCCGCCGGCGAAGGTGGCGAAGAAGCGGGCGACGAGGACTAACCCTCTCCCGCCGCCACGCAAAACCTGGGAGCGAACACCGTGTTGTTACTGGTGGGGTTGGGCAATCCCGGAAACAAATATGCCGACAACCGGCATAACATCGGCTTCATGGCGGTGGACGAAATCGTTCGCCGCCATGGCTTTGCCCCCCCGCGCAAACGTTTTCAGGGCCTGATCAGCGAAGGCAAACTGGCCGGGCACAAGGTCATGGCGCTGAGACCCCAGACGTTCATGAACGAATCCGGACGCAGCGTCGGCGAGGCGGCGCGGTTTTATAAACTGACGCCGGAGCAAATCGTTGTCTTCCACGACGAACTGGACCTGGCGCCAGGTAAATTGCGCGTGAAACAGGGCGGCGGTTTGGCCGGCCACAACGGATTGCGCAGTCTTGCCGCCCATATCGGCAAGGATTTCCGCCGCATCCGCCTGGGCGTGGGCCATCCCGGTGACAAGGGCAAGGTCCTTGGTCACGTATTGCGGGATTTCGCGAAATCAGATGATGAATGGCTCGACCCCCTGCTTGATGCCATGGCCGAGGCGGCGCCGTTGTTGGCGGGCAATGACGACCCGGCATTCGCCTCCAAGGTGGCGTTGATTTTGAAACCGCCCGAGCATAATACCAAGGTGCGGTGATAGAGACCCATATAGACGCTTTACGAAGGCTTTCGGGT
>JAPYPT010000349.1 GCA_029937535.1 Alphaproteobacteria bacterium | reverse complement strand
TGACCTGCTCCACGCCGGCATCTTCCAGGCGGCGGCACCGGTCCGCGTTGGGGCGGCGGTTGGGCAGTGTGTAAATCTTCACCTCGTCCGGCGTGCGGCCCCGTTCCGCCAAAAATCCATGCAGGGTCGCTATGCGTTCGCCGATGTCCTCGACGCCGACGCCGGCGCCGAGCCAGCCTTGCGCCAGATCCGCCGTCCGCCGCAGCGCCGCGTCACCCTCGCCGCCAACGAATATGGGAGGATGGGGTGTTTGCACGGGCTTGGGATACATCATGGTTGCCGGCAGCTTGTAGAGTTCACCGTCGTAGCGGGAGGTTTCCTCGCACCACAGGGCCTTCATCACGGCGATATGTTCGTTGGCCCGCTGGCCGCGTTTTTCAAAGGGCACTTGCAGGGCCTCGAATTCCTCCCGCAGCCAGCCCAGGCCGATGCCGAAATTGACCCGCCCGCCCGAGAGGAAATCCAGATCCGCCACCTGCTTGGCGGTGTAGACGGGATTACGTTGCGCCACCAGGCAGATGGATGTGCCCAGGCGCACGGTGGAGGTATGGGCGGCAAGAAAGGTCAGGGCCGCGAACGGCTCCATCATGCCCTTGCCGAAACCGCCGATGCGGCCATCCTCGGAATAGGGATATTTGGATTGATAGTCCTCGAACAGCACCACATGCTCGGGCACCCAAATGGCGTGAAAGCCGCGCTCTTCCACGGCGCGGGCCGCCTCGGCGATCAGGCTGGGCGCGGTATTGTCGTTGAATGCCATAAATACGCCGGCTTCCATGGCGGTACCTCCTCGTGGAAAATGTTATAAACGGGCGTCCAATTCGGCGCTGAGACCGCTGCGGATCAAGGCTTCCCGGGCGCCGCGCAGACGTTGCTTGACCAGGCCATAACCAGCTTTGTCCAGAGCCTGATATTCCGCCGCCTTTGCCACCAGCCGGGCCTGAAATTCCCCCGGCCGCACGGCCTCGTCCAAGTAACCGATCTCGACCGCCGCGGTGGGCGGATACAATTCCGCCCCCATGGTCGCCCGGCTCAGGTGCCGGTTATCCAGACGGTCCCGGGCCAATTCCAAGCCGAAGGTGGGCAGGCTGAGGCCAATGGCGGTTTCGTTCAGGCCGATCTTAAAATCACCCGAGACGCCGATGCGGTAATCGGCGGCGCATAGGAACAAGGCGCCCGCCGCCACCGCGTGGCCCGTACAGCCCATGATCACGGGCTGGGGATGCATATAGGTCTTCAGCAATAACTCCGCCCCCGCCTCGACCATCTCGCGCACGCCCTCTGCCGGCCCGTTGATGACCTTCAGATCGAAGCCGGCGCAAAGCAGCCCCGCCTTGCCCTGGATCACCACCACATCCGCTTCCGCCCCGGCCCGGTCCAACCCGTCCGAGAGCGCCGCCATCATGCCAAGACCGAATGCGTTTGCCTTGCCATCATCCATGGTCAGCGTGGCGAAACCATCCGCCACCTCGTAATCAACAAATTCGCTCACTGCATTTTCCCTTTACTGTGTTGTGATTGTCGCGCCGCCCTTGGCCACCAATTCCGCCTTGCCGGGCGAGGGCGGCACCAGGACGCCGCGCTGACATCCCGGCCGGGCCGCCATGGCCCCCATCCAGCGTTCCAGATGTTCCAACCCGTCCGTGGGGACCCGGGCCCATTTGTGGCTGCGCAGCCAGGACCAGTTGGCGATGTCGGCGATGGAATAGTTCCCCGCCAGCCATTCACTGTCTGCAAGTTGGCTGTCCAGCACCTCGTACAGGCGGCGGGTTTCGTTGTGGTAGCGTTTGCGCGCGGCGGGAACATCCTCGGGGAAATAGCGCTCGAACACCACGGCCTGGCCCTGCATGGGGCCGATCGCGGACATCTGAAACATCAGCCATTGCATGACCGCCATGCGGCCCTTGAGGTCCGTGGGCATCAACTTTCCGGTCTTTTCCGCCAGATAGATCAGGATCGCGCCGGTCTCGAATATGGTCAGGTCATCGGCATCGCGGTCAACGATCACGGGGATGCGGCTGTTGGGGTTCAGCGCCTTGAACCAGGCCTCATGCTGCGTGCCCTCGCTCAGGTTCAGAACGTGGGTTTCGTAAGGCAGGGCCAGTTCTTCCAGCGCGATGGCCACTTTCCAGCCATTGGGCGTCGGCGAGGTGTAGAGATCGATCATGCGCGGGTCCACTTCAGCCAGCATCATAAATCAGCCTTCCCGTGATGGCCATGCGCCGCCAATACGTTTAGTCTGCGATACAGTTCAAAATTCCGCGGGAGTTCCCTACGTGATCCCATTAATTGGCTATAGCGACCGCCTGTCCGGCCGGGCGGGCGATACCATCGAGTTCAAGGTTAGCTCAATTTCCGATGCGCCATTTCAGGTGTCCCTGCTCCGCTCCATCTCCGCCGATCCGAACCCGGCCGGGCCTGGCATCATCGAACGGGCCGTGCCCTCGGCCATGGACGGCAGTTATCCATCCAGGCAGCAAGACATCGATGGCGGCTCCTACGCCATCGCGGACAGCGAGCTGCCCAGCTCCCCCGCCTCCTTCCGCCTCAGCGCCATCATCTGGCCCACCCTGCCTCTGAAGGGCGAACAGGCCATTTTGTCCTGTGGCGACATCACCCTGATGATCGATGAGAC
This sequence comes from Alphaproteobacteria bacterium, assembly GCA_029937535.1. Taxonomy (GTDB): domain Bacteria; phylum Pseudomonadota; class Alphaproteobacteria. The sequence goes on along the minus strand of JAPYPT010000349.1, from coordinate 2,138 downwards.
CGGCGCCGCCGCCGCCCGCGCGGGCAGCATCACGGCCTCTAGCGGCGTTCCCCTGAAGTCCCGCGCCTGGTACCGCGTCTGGCTGTCCTATGATGGCGCCGGCGGCACCCTTACCATCGGCCAGGAACCCATTCAGTCCGGTCCCGTGAGACCAGGCCATGGCGCCCAAATCTCCCGCCCCGCGCAAGGCCTTGCGCTGACCGGCCGGCCCCGTATCGGGTCAATGGAGAATGCCACCGCCCACCCCCCCGGCGATCCACCCCATGCCATCGGGGCGCATTTCAACGGCAAGATCGAAGCCCCCGCGATCCACGGCGATGATGGGGCGTTGATTGCGGAATGGGATTTCGCCCGGGATTTCTCCACCACCCGGATCGAGGATACCGGCCCCCACGGCCTGCACGGACGTTTGATCAATCTGCCCGCCAGGGCCATGACCGGCTCCGCCTGGAACGGCGAGGATATGAGCTTTCGAAACCGGCCCGAACACTACGGCGCCATCCATTTTCACGACGATGATATTTACGATTTCGCCTGGGAGACGGATTTCACCTTCACCATTCCCGACGATCTGCCCTCGGGCGCCTATCTGGCCCATATCCAGTGCAACGGCCATGAAGACAAAATGCCGTTTTTCGTCTGCCCGCCCTTGGGCAAACCGACGGCGAAGCTCTGCGTTCTGGTCTCTACCTTTACCTATGTGATCTACGGCAACTATGCCCGCCCGGCGTATCATGAATCCTGGCATACCCGCGTTGCCGAATGGGATGCCTATCCATGGAACCCGGCCGTGCATACCGAATACGGCCTCTCCACCTATAACTTTCACGGCGACGGCAGCGGCATCTGCCATGCCTCCCACCTGCGCCCCCTGTTCAATGTGCGGCCCGGCTATCTGTCCATGGGCGTGGGCGAGGACAGCGGCCTGCGCCACCTGCCCGCCGACGCTCACCTGCTGACCTGGCTGGACCAGCAAGGCATCGACTACGACATCATCACCGACCGGGAATTGCACGACGACGGCGTCGCCGCGATTGCCCCCTACCAGGTGCTGACCACCGGCGCCCACCCCGAATACCATACCGCCGAGACTCTGGATGCCATCGAGGCCTTCCGCGACGGCGGCGGCAACCTGATGTATCTGGGCGGCAACGGCTTCTACTGGCGCGTCGCCCTGCACGAAAGCGAGCCCGGCGCCATCGAGATCCGCCGGGGCGAGGGCGGCATCCGCGCCTGGGCCGCCGAACCTGGCGAATATTTCAACGCCTTCGACGGCAATTATGGCGGCATGTGGCGGCGCAACGGCCGCCCGCCCCAATCCATCGCCGGCCTCGGCTTCACGGCGCAGGGCAACTTCACCGCCTCCTACTATCGCCGCCTCGAGGCTTCCCGCGAGGGCGAGCTGGCCTGGATGTTCGAGGGTATCGAGGACGACCTGATCGGCGACTTCGGCCTCTCGGGCGGTGGCGCCGCGGGCTTTGAGTTGGACCGCACGGACTACCGCCTGGGCACGCCCGAGAACGCCGTCATCGTGGCGCAGTCCGAAAACCACGACCCCGAAACCATCCTGGTGCCGGAGGAAATGCTGACCCACGTCACCAATTGGGCCGGCCAAAGCAGCGAAGAGCTGGTCCGCGCCGACATGATCTATTACCGGGTCCCCGGCGGTGGCCAGGTGTTCTCGACCGGATCGATCACCTACTGCGGCTGCTTGCCGTGGAATGGTGGGGAAAACAATGTCTCGCGATTGACGGGCAATGTGTTGCGGCGGTTTCTGGAGGGTTAAACCAAGTAACGGCGGTAAAGCATCATATAGAATTTTATCACTGCGCCTTGGCCTTAACTGCCCCTGCGCCGTTATCCTCGCCTGACCGAAACAACCACCGCCGCGCACAAATGCATAGCGGCCAACACCATGAAACCCACCAGATAGTCCCCCGTCGCATCCCTTAGCCAGCCGACTGTGATTGCGGTGAGGAATGCCGTGCTTTGCATCATCGCGGCCACCCAGCAGTAGGCGATGGGGAAACTTTCCTTGCTGAAGGTGCGGTTGATCATCAATGGGGTCAGCATGACGATGGCGCCCATAACCAGACCCGCCACGACCACGCCGGCATAGTGCATCCACGGAGCTGTAC
>JAPYPT010000036.1:13082-28867 GCA_029937535.1 Alphaproteobacteria bacterium | reverse complement strand
CCCGGACCGTCTGGTGGTGACGGCGGCGAAACAATCCGAGTTGCGCTACGGTGAAAACCCCCCCCAGGAGGCCGCCTTTTATACCTCCGGCGCCCCCCGCCCCGGCGTCGCCACGGCCCGGCAAGTGCAGGGCAAGGCGCTGAGCTACAACAATCTCAACGATACCGATGCGGCCTTTGAGCTGGTCGCGGAATTCGACGCGGCGGAAACCGCCGTGGCCATCATCAAACACGCCAATCCCTGCGGCGTGGCCATGGGCACGGATCTGCTGGATGCCTATCAAAAAGCCCTGCGTTGCGATCCCGTCAGCGCCTTTGGCGGCATTATTGCCACCAACCGGCCCTTGGACGGCAGGGCGGCGGCGGCCATGGTCGAGATCTTCACCGAGGTCATCATCGCGCCGGAGGCGGATGCAGAAGCCATTTCCGCCATCGGCACGAAGAAGAACTTGCGTCTGTTGCTGACCGGCGGCTTACCCGATGCGGGCGCGCCTGGCATGACCCTGAAAAGTCTGGCGGGGGGCTACCTGCTGCAATCCCGCGATAGCGGCCGCATTGGCGCCGGCGACATCAAGGTGGTCAGCAAACGCCCGCCCAGCGACCGGGAACTGGCCGATCTGTTGCTGGCCTTCCGCATTTGCAAGCATGTCAAATCGAACGCCATTATCTACGTCAAGGATGGCGCCGCGGTGGGCATCGGCGCGGGTCAGATGAGCCGGGTCGATAGCGCCCGCATCGCCGCCCGCAAGGCGGAGGACGCGGCGGAAGCCGCCGGTCTATCGGAATCCCTGGCCAAGGGCTCCGTCGTCGCCTCGGACGCTTTCTTCCCCTTCGCCGACGGCCTGCTGGCCGCCGCCGAGGCCGGCGCAACGGCGGTGATCCAGCCTGGCGGCTCCATGCGCGACGACGAGGTCATCGCCGCCGCCGACGAGGCCGGCCTGGCCATGGTGCTGACCGGTATGCGCCATTTCCGGCACTGATGATCGCCACCATCCGTGGCGGCGTGAACCTGACGTCAACATGGTTTGCCGGGTCAGGCCCGGCAATGACGAATAGTGCATGAAAACATCAGAAAACTGCTGAAATCGTCATGCTCGGACTTGATCCGGGCATCCAGGGCCACGAGGAAATTTGGCGTCTGATGATCTTTATTTGAACAGCCGCTCGCTGGCCAGCTTGGCGCCCTCCGATAGCGCGGCCAGCTTTGCCCAGACGACATCTTCGGCCACCTTGCCCATGCCGGCGGAGGTGTCGAAGCCGCAATCGGTGCCGGCCAGAACCCGGGCCGGATCGCCCAGCGCCTGGGCGACGCGTTCGATACGGTCGGCGACGACTTCGGGGTGCTCCACATAGTTGGTCGTGGTGTCGATGACGCCGGCGACGAGTAGCTGATCATCGGCCAGGGGGCCGTTCTCGAATATTTTGTATTCATGGGCGTGGCGGGGATTGGCGAAGGGCAGCACGATGGCGCCCACATCCGCCTGCAGTATCGCCGGCAGGATATCGGCGAGGGGCACGTCCAGGTCATGGGGACCTTCGTAATTGCCCCAACAAACGTGCAGTCGGACCTTGTCGCGGGGGATATTGACCAGGCTGCGGTTGATGGCGCCGATCACCCGCTCGACAAAGGCAATAAATTCGGAAACCGGCCGGTTGGTATAGGTGATGTGGCGTTCCAGAGCCAGGTCCGGGCAATCCAGTTGCAGGATGAAGCCATGGGCCACGATGGCTTCATATTCAATCTGTAGCGCCGCCGCCAGGGCGTCCAAATAACGCGCCTCGCTGTCGTAATATTCGTTGGGCACGGCGGCGGCGATGATGCCGGGCGAGGGCGCGGTGATGAAGGCTTCTTCGTGGTCCGGCGCCACGGACCCCAAAATACGGCGGAAGTCGCCGCATTCGGTCTCGACGAAGGCCGGGTCCAGGTAACGCACCTCGTCCACCACTTTCGGCACGTCGAAGTTGGTCACGGCGGTCTGATTTGCCTGCAATTGTTGGCGCATGGCCTGAAAGCCGGGGTAACGGGCCACATCGCCCGGGGGCTGGCGGCTGCCCAGGCCGGCGAAGCCGCTCATGCGGTGGCGCACATAGAGGAAGAACGCGTCCCGGGGCTGCTCGCCATTGTTGGGAATATCGATCCCGGCCGCCAACTGCTTGGGCAGGACCCAGGCCGTCGCGTCCTCGATCGCCGCCGCCATTGCCCCTGCATCCACCGCGCGGCCTTGCACCCGGTCCGCGAACATCGATACCAGGGCGGGCGGGCGCGGCAGACTGCCGGCGTGGGTGGTTAGAATGCGGCCTTCACTTCTTCGCATGATATAATTCCGTCCATGTCCTGTTACGTTTACATCCTAGGCAGCCGCGACAGCGCTGGCCAGCGCACCTACGTGGGCTGGACCAATGATCTGGAGAACCGCCTGGCCAAGCATAACAACGGGACCGGGGCCAAAAGCACCAAGGGCCGGACATGGCTATTGCTCTACGCCGAACGTTATCAAACGCGCGGACCGGCCATGAGCCGGGAATGGCATTTGAAGCGGGACCGCCGCTTCCGCAAGACCTTATTGGATGCCCTGCCGGATACCCTGTAGGGGCTCGCCCGCGATCGTGACCCGGTGCATCTCGCGCCGGTATCCGTCGTAGTCATCGATGGCGTAATGAATGGTGGTGCGATTATCCCACAGCGCCACGGAGCCGCGCTGCCAGGTGAGCCGGCACAGGTTTTCCGGCCGGCGGGCCTGTTCGCACAGGAACTTCAACAGCGGCGCGCTCTCGGGCTCGGTCATGCCGTCGAAGCGGATGGCGTAGATATCGTTGATGAACAGGCTGCGCTTGCCGTTCTCCGGGATCACGGCGACGACGGGATGAATAACTTCCGCGTCGCCGTCATCGGAGGCGGTGACGGACATGGAATCAAGTTGGGCATTCGCGAAGGCGCCGACCGGACCATAGGAACGCCGGCCCGAATGCACCACATTCAAATTTTCCACCAGGGCCTTCATGCCGGACGACAATGCCTCGTAGGCCTTGGTCATGGAGGCGAACAGCGTATCGCCGCCAAAGGGCGGGACCTCGCGGGCATACAGGCAGGAGGCCTTGGGCGGGGCGGCCAGGAAGCTGAAATCCGTGTGCCAGGTGCCGCCGAAGACCATTCTGGTGCGCTCATCCGCTTCCTTGATGACGGCGATGATTTCCGGGTGGTCCTCAAGGGTATGCACGAAGGGCACCGGCAGCGGGTCGCCGATGCGCTGGCAAAAGGCCTTGTGCTGGCCAGGCGTCAGATCCTGATCCCGGATCATCAGCACGCCATATTCCATGAGCCCGGCAAAGATCGGCTCGAACGCCTCATCATCCTTCAAATCGGCGCCCAAAACCTCCGCGCCCAGGGCGCCCGCCAGGGGGCGGAATTCAATTGCGCTGTTTTTACTCATCTTTATCCGCCTAACTGGGCCACCGGTCGCGGATCGGGTCCGTGCCGTCCCAATCCACCGCCGCCTCGCGCACGCCGTCAAAGATGCGGCGCCGGGCGTCATTCAATTCAGCCATTTCGATCACCGTGCCGGGGTGGCCCTCCTGCAAGAAATAGACGAACGGTCCGCGTGGGCTGCCCGCCTCCTGCCCCACCGTATAGCCGGCCGCCAGGGCCGCGTTGTAGACCTCGTCATAGTTTTCCGGCCAGGTGGAGAAATGCTGCAAACCCTCGTTTCCGGCGTTGAGAAAATCCTGATACATGGTCGGCGCGCTGTCGCGCTGCTGGATCAGTTCCACCTGCATATCGCCGGAATTCGCCAAGGCGATGGAAAGATGGGGATCGCTGGCCTCGCCCTTATGGCGGAAGTCGTTGACGGCCAGTTTATCCACATAGAACCACGGGCCGATCTGGCAAACATCGATCCAGTGGCGCATGGCGGCGTCAATATCCCTGACCACATAGCCCATCTGGCGCAGGGGTCCGAATAAACGGCTCATGGGGTTTCCTTTCCGACATTGCTTGATGGTCTTGTTAGCCCCTATTCTGCCCGTCTCTCGGCTAATCTTGCAATGGTGTATCATGAGTGGAAATATTGTTATCTTCGGCCCCTCGGGCCTAGTCGGCGGCGCGGCACTGCGCCATTTCGATGCCCAGCCCGGCTGGAACGTCACCGCGCTATCCCGGCGGCCGCCCGCATTCGAACATGGCGGGCGCTTCATCCCCCTGGACCTGACCGACCGCGCCGCCTGCGAAGCCGCCCTGGGCGAGCTGACCGACACCACCCACATCATCTACACAGCACTTTATGAGCAAGACGACGTGATCCGGGGCTGGCGCGCCAAAGAGCAGATGGAAATCAACACCGCCATGCTGCAAAACGCCCTGCAGGCCATCGATGCCGTGGCCCCGAACCTGCGCCATATTTCCCTGTTTCAGGGCACCAAGGCCTACGGCGCCCATCTGCGCCCACCGCCCGTGCCGGCGCGGGAGCGCTGGTCCCGCAACGATCATGATAATTTCTATTGGTATCAGGAGGATTTCGTAAAAGAGCAACAACGGGGCAAGGCCTGGACCTGGACCATTCTACGGCCGCAAACCATCTTCGGCTTCGCCCTGGACGCACCCTTGAATATCCTCTTGGCCATGGCCGTCTTCGCCGTAATCCGCCGGGCCGAGGGCCTGCCGCTCTGTCATCCCGGCGGTGGCGGTTATGTGACCGAAGCCATCGACACCCGCCTGATCGCCCGCTGCCTGGACTGGGCCACCCAGGCGCCCAGCGCCCGCGACGAGATTTTCAACATCACCAACGGCGACAACATCACCTTCCCCGGCCTCTGGCCCACCCTGGCCCGTCATTTCGACATGCCAATGGGCGAGCCCGAGCCGCAACGATTGCAAGACATTATGCCCGCCAAGGCGCATGTCTGGGAACGGATCGCGAAAGACCACGGCCTGCGCGACATTCCCTACGACAAACTGGTGGGCCCCTCCTGGCAATTCGCCGATTTCAACTTCGCCGCCGGCAAGAACCCCGCCCCTGTTGTGGTGAGTACCATAAAGCTGCGCCAGGCCGGATTCGGGGACTGCATCGACACCGAAGACATGCTGATCGAACTGCTGGAGCAGTATCAGGACGAGGGTATTTTGCCGCGATAGGCGCCATTCTATTCCAGCGCAAGAATCGGATCGTTTCATGGAATCCGTCGTGCTAATCCCAGCTAGACGAGCGATCCTGCTCCTGCTGCGACAAACTCATCTGACGTCCAGCATTGGGTGTTTAGGTATGGATATTTGGTTTAGCTCATGGCTGCGAATGAAGCGTCTTTGGCGTACAGGGGATGGGGTGTTGCTTTCGCCTGCTTTCTACTCGCGCTGGGTAGCTGGGGGTTTGGCTTTTACGGCCACGGAATTTTTCTGGCAGAGCTACAGAAAGCGCATGGGTGGTCGGCAACACTCACCTCGAGCGCCAGCACGGCCTACTATTTCGTCATTGCTATTCTGGTCGTTTATGTCAACTCAGCCATTGCGGTAACAGGTCCGAAGGCCGTAGCCCTTGTCGGGGTCATTTGCATGTTGACGTCGGCGGCGGCTGTACCTTGGGTCATGGAACCATGGCAGCTTTTTCTCGTCTACATGGTGATGGCAATCGGCTGGGCCGCGACAACAATTGCAGCCATTTCCAACATCCTGAGCTTATAGTTCCGAGAGCGCTTGGGCCTCGCGGTCAGCTTGGCATTAAATGGCGCAAGTGCCGGCGGCATTGTCGTTTTGCCCTTGCTGGTCTACCTGACCGCAAAATTCGGCTTTGCATCGGCGATGGCCATAGGCACCATTTTCGCCGCGTTCATTCTGCTGCCCGCTGTATTTTATTGGATCGACAAACCAAAGCCGACCCCGGGCGACGAGAGTGGCGAGACTGGCGGGAATGGGATCGGGGAAGAGACGGCGCTGACCCGAAGGCAAGCGCTCAATACCTTCCGGTTTTGGACGATCGCCGGCCCCTTCGCGTTAATTCTTTTGGTTCAGGTGGGTTTTCTCGTCCACCAGTTGGCCCTTCTTGAGATTCGCGTGGGCCGGGAACAAGCCGGAATTATCATTGCCGTTACCACAGGGATGGCCGTGTTGGGCCGTGTTGCCATGGGCTTCGTCATCGACCGGCTTGATCTACGCATTGTCTCCGCCGTGTCCATGCTCAGCCAGGCCCTTGCTCTGGCCATTATTGCTTTTACCAACGACAGCGTGGTTTTATATCTTGCCTGCGCCCTATTCGGTGCCTCGGTTGGCAATATGATCACGTTTCCCACGCTCATCATCCGTAGGGAATTCAGCCTTGTGGACTTTGGCATGCTGGCGGGTTTGGCAACGGCGATCGGGCAAATCACCTACGCTTTTGGGCCCATGATGCTGGGCGTCCTTCGAGACGTCCACGGCAATTATCGTTCGCCTCTGTTGATTTGCACAGTGTTGCAAATCGCAGCCGGCATCATCGTGTTACTTCGCGGCAAAGAGAGCGGCTCGGCCACGACGTCACGGGCATGATAAAGCGGCGCCGTCTCTTAGTTTGCCGGTGGTGGAAACGGTGACAGTCAAAAAAAATGGGATCACCCGACAAATTTTTTATTAGTTAAACTATCTCCTCAACGCCTGTATTTGAAAAACTGTCGCTGTAGCTGAAATTATCGCCTCCAATGTTATTGATCCTATTCACGAATCCAATATAAAATGTACCCATGAAATGGCAACGTCGGACATGGTAGTGTCCAACGCTTCTCGTTTATTACTGTGGATGATCCAGTATTTTTGAGTAATAATTCAGTCCTATGTATAGAATTAGCACCTAGAATTAGTTTGATATTTGTTTCATTTATAATTTCTAAATTAAATCCAGAACTTGGAACCACTAATTGATGTACTTCATTGTCTGAAATTTCTTTAAATACCTCGTAGCAAATTTCAATTGTAGCGTCTTCACTGGGGTTTAGCGTAATAGGCTGTATTTTTAATTGAGCTTTGTTATTCGTAGAGTATTTTAACTGACTGGAAAAATCGTCTATATCTGCATTTGTGAGTTTATCAACACCACCTATTTTATAGAAAATAGGTTTTGTATTTTCAATATACTCGGTCGTTTTTATTGCATCTAGCAACAACATTGGTTTTACAATCTCATCTACTCGCGAATTATTTACAACTGTGTAGGATACAAAAACATTTAATATTAGCCCTGTACTATCACTACAATTCTTTAATCTGTAGATTGCATGATAATCCTTGCGATAAAGTGCACTTCCAAATACTGTTTTCACAACTTCGTCAATATAGTCCGGTGCAAAACCGATGCCATAAATGCCCTCAAAAACAGATTTGGATATTGCTTCTGTCTTTTCGCGGAAAAACAGTTCTTGGCTGTTAATAAACTCGGCATTTACCTTTTTTTGTTCAGATCTACTTGATCTTTCAACAGTCACAGCAACAATCTTGGCAATTATTATCGCGAACGATAACCCAAAAAGGAAATCTTTAATGTACTTATTGGTCAAGAATTCAAACAAGAAAAACTGAATGAATGGATGTGGTGATTGACCTTTGCTTACGTAGTCTATCGCAATATCAATAAATATCGCGTAGACAATCAACGCCGCACAAATAGGAATAATCACTCTTGTCTTGGCAAAATCGCGATGGTTCACGGTCCTATCCCTATGCTTTTACCAAATCAAAGATATTATAGTAGAATATTATTGCAATTATTTCAATAGGTGTGTCGCATATATACTGTGCTTAGCCTTCATATTCGAGCGATGTTCGCCTGAAAAATATTACATGTAATCATTTCAAAAATTTAGCTGGCTTACGCCGAAATTCATTGGCCACATAATTCGGTTGCAGTGACAGTTAACAAATTACGTGATCCGCCCAATCAAATCCCCCGCATTTGGCGGGCCAGGGCGATGATGCGGTGGGTTTCGCGCCAGAGGTCGAGGGCGGCGACCTGGTCGAAGGACATGAATTCGGCGTGCATGGCGTCGGAGCCGCCCATGGGTTCGCCCTGCCGCCACTCGGCCACCACGTCGACCAGGGTGTAGTGGAATTGGATGCGGCCGTCACTGTCCGGCGTGATGGAGTCGATGACGTCGATCAGGGCGATGTTTTGGATGGTGACGCCGGTTTCCTCGTGGACTTCACGCAGGGCGGCGGCGAAGACGGTTTCGCCTAATTCCTGCATGCCGCCGGGCAGGCTCCAATCACCCATGCGCGGCGGCTTGCCCCGGCGGATCATCAGGACCTGGTTGTCCCGGAAGACCACGGCGCCCACGCCCACGATGGGGCGGTCGGGGTAAGTTCTGGGCATACTTATTCGAAGTTCGGTTCGCGGCGGGCCTGGAAGGCGGCCAGGCCTTCCTCCACGTCCGCGCCCCGCAGGCCGTCCACCACCTGTTCCTCTTCCATTTTCAGGCCCGCGTCGAGGGTGCCTTCCAGGCCTTGGCGGGACCATTGTTTCATGGCGGCCAGGCCGGTTCGGCTTTTCTTGGCCAGGTTCCGGCAATAGTCCAGGGAGGCTTCCGCCAGGTCTTCGTCGGCCACCACATAGTTGACCAGGCCCCAACTCTCAGCCTCGTCGGCGTCCAGCCAGCGGTTGGTGAACATCAGGTCCAGGGCCCGGCGCAGGCCGACCAGACGGGGCAGGCGCTGGGTGCCGCCGCCGCCCGGGATCAGGCCGTATTGGGCATGCTGATCGCCGATTTTTGCTTTTTCCCGGCCGGCGAAGGCCACATCGCAGGCCATCATGATCTCAATGCCCCCCGCCAGGGCAAGGCCGTTCACGGCCACCACCACGGGCAGGGGCGAGGCCTCCAGGCGGCGCAGCATGGCGTGGATGTGGCTGATGAATTTCGCCAGGGCGGCGCGGTCCTGGCGCGCCGCCATCACCTCGTCCAGATCCGCCCCGGTGCAGAACGTCTTGCCGGCGCCGGTCAGCAGGACCACCCGGACAGCCGCGTCCGCCTCAAACGCATCCATGGCCCCATCGACGCCGTCCATCAAGCCGGTTGAGATACAGTTGAATTTATCGGGGCGGTTCAGGGTCATGCACCCAACACCGTCGATGACTTCGTAGAGGACGTCCGTCCCGCTCATCTCATTCTCCTCGAATATTAATACGGCCAATTTTAGTACGGTAGCGCCACGCGTCCGACGATTTCGCGGGCGATGACCATTTTTTGGATTTGCGCCGTGCCGTCGCCGATCTGCAGGCCCAGGACATCGCGCATGCGCTGTTCCAGGGGCAGGTCCTTGGTATAGCCGTAGTGGCCATGGGTCAGCAGGCATTGATGGATAATGTCGAAAGCCGCCTTGGGCGCCCACCATTTCACCATGGCCGCCTCCTTGGTGTGGGGCAGGCCCTGGTCGCGCAGCCACAGGGTTTTATAACAAAGGGTGGTGGCCGCCTCCAGATAGGTTTCGCATTCGGCCAGGGGCTGGGTCACGCCCTGGTAGGCGGCGATGGGCTTGCCGAAAGCCTCCCGCTCCGTGCTGTATTGCCAGGCTTCCGCCAGGGATTGCCGGGCCGGGCCCAGGACCATGAGGCCGATCAGGGCCCGGGAAAAATCAAAGCCATGCATGACCTGGCGGAAGCCCGCGCCCGCCTCCCCCACCAGGCAGCTAGCCGGGATGCGCACATCGTCGAAAAATAACGAGCCCCGGCCCACCGCGCCATGGCCCATGTCCTCGAATTCCGTGCGGGTCACGCCAGGCTCGTTCAAGGGGGCGTAAAAGGTGCTGACGCCGCGGGAGCGTTCCTCCTCCGCGCCCGTGCGGGCGAACAGCATGACCATGTCGGCCTGGGTGCCCATGGAGATGGAGGTCTTCTCGCCGTTCAGAATATAGTCATCGCCGTCCTTGCGGGCGCGCAGGATCAGCCCGGCGGCGTCCGAGCCCCCGCGCGGTTCGGTCAGGCCCAGGGCGGAAATTTTGTCGCCCGAACATAGATCGCCGATGGCCTGGGCGGCGAATTCAGGCTTGGCGTGGTCGGCCAGGATCCGCCCGTTCAGGGAGCCGACAAGCTGGATATAGGATACGTTCAGATCGGCGGCGGCGATTTCCTCGATAATGACGCCGGAGGTCACGCAATCCAGCCCCAGGCCGCCATATTCAGTGGGCAGATCGGTGCCGATCAGGCCCAGCTCCCCCATCTCGGCGACCACATCACGGCCAATCTCGCCATCTTTTTCCCGTTGGCGGTACAGTGGCGCCAGGCGTTCCGTGGCGAAGCGCCGCGCGGTGTCGCGGATCGCCACCTGATCGTCCGAGAATGCGAAATCCATGCTCTGCTCCCTAACTTTTCCCCATCAACCTAACCGCCCGGAACAGGGGGCACAATGACCCAGACGTGGCTCCAGCTTGGCATGGGGGGTCAATCCCAGATATACCTCGTGCAAGACAAATAATTTACGGCCTGGCCCCGGGGCCGCGCCAAAGGATGGAGCGTTACATCGTGACACCTCAGTCTGGTTCCCTTGCCCCCTTGTTCGACCCGAAGACCGTGGCCATCATCGGCGCCTCGGACAATATGTTGAAGTTCGGCGGCCGGCCGATCCGCTTCATGCGGGAAGGCAATTATACCGGCACGGTTTATCCGGTTAATCCCAAGGGCGGCATGATCCAGGGTTTGCAGGCCTATAAAAACATCCGCGATGTGCCCGAGACGGTTGATATGTGCGTCGTCACCGTGCCCGCGCCCCTGGTGGTGGCGGCGGTAAAAGACTGCGTCGAGGCGGGGGTGCGTTCGGTGGTGATCTTCTCCTCCGGCTTTTCCGAGGTGGACGAACAGGGCGTCCAATGGCAGGCGGAACTGGACGCCATCGCCAAAAATAGCGACACCCGTCTGGTGGGTCCGAACTGCATGGGTGTTCTGAACGCCGCCAGCCATGCGGTGGGCACCTTCGCCTCGTCGTTCGAGCGGGGCTGGCCCAAGGTGGGGCCCATATCGATCCTCAGTCAATCCGGCGCCGTGGGCGGCCATATCATGGTGCTGGCGCGGGAGCGGGGCATCGGCATCCGCAACTGGATCACCACCGGCAACGAGGTCGACGTGGACGTCGCCGATTGCATCGCCTATTGCGCCGAGGATCCGGATACCAAGGTCATCGCCGCCTACATGGAAGGCACCAAAAAGCCCGAGAAACTGATGCAGGCCTTCGCCGCCGCGCGGGCCAACGGCAAGGCGATCGTGATGATGAAGGTGGGCGCATCCGAGGTCGGCGCCGTCGCCGCCAACAGCCACACCGCATCCCTGGCCGGCGCCGATGCGATCTATGACGCCATGTTCCGCCAATACGGGGTCTGCCGGGTTTATTCCATGGACGAAATGCTGGATGTGGCGGCGGCGGCGGCGGCCGGGCAATTCCCCAACCGCAACCGTTTGGGCATCGTCACCATATCGGGTGGGATCGGCGTCCTGACCTCCGACATCGCGGCCCTGCACGGCCTGGAGGTCCCGGAACTACCGGAAAAAACGCAAAAAACCTTGAAGGCGCTCATGCCGCTCGCGGCGGTGCGCAATCCCGTGGATACCACGGCGCAGATGCTGAACGACATGCCGGTGTTCGAGGAAAGCCTGCGCACCATGCTGCGGGACGGCGATTGCGACGCCATTCTGGTATTCCTCTCCACCATCGGGTTTTCCGAACGCATGATGGTGCAAATCCGCGAAGTTCTGGAACGCGTGCGGGCGGACTTCCCCGACGAGTTGATGATCTTGTCCATGGTCAGCCTTCCCGCCGACCGGGAATATCTGGAAAGCTTGAAGTATCTGGTGATCGAGGATCCGAACCGGGCCATCCGGGCCATTGCCGCCCTGGTCGGTTTTGGCCGCAGTTTTGTCAAAGGCGGTACGGGCAAATTGCCCCCGCTACCGGCAGACGCGATCGCGCCGCCCCGGCGCGCCCTTTCGGAGTTGGAGGCGGGGGAAATCCTGGCCAAGGCCGGGCTGCCCATGGCGCCGGGCCGGCTGGCCAATTCAGCCGATGACGCGGCACGGGCGGCCATGGAAATGGGCTATCCCGTGGTCATGAAAATCGCCTCGCCGGATATTCAACACAAATCGGACATTGGCGGCGTGAAGTTGAACCTGCAATCCGTGGACGAGGTCCGCGCCGGCTATCAGGCCATCATGGCGGCGGTGGGCCAGCATGCCAAGGGCGCGGCCATCGACGGCGTTCTGGTCGCCCCGATGATCTCGGGCGGCGTTGAAACCATTCTGGGGGTGCATCGCGATCCGGTCTTCGGCCCCGTGGTGTTGTTCGGCCTGGGTGGAATTTTCGTCGAGGTCCTGAAGGACGTCACCTTCCGCATCGCGCCGTTTGACCTGGAGGAAGCCCACCGCATGATCGACGAAGTAAGGGGCCGGGCCATGCTGGATGGGGTGCGGGGACAGGCGCCGTCGGACGTGGATGCCCTGGCCCAGGCGCTCAGCCAACTGTCCGTCTATGCGGCGGCCCATGCAGACGTTATCGAAAGCATCGACATCAACCCCTTCCTGGTCAAAGCCAAGGGCGACGGCGCCATTGCGGTGGATGCCTTGATTTTGACCCAGGAGACGTGAACCAACACCGAATTGCGAGGGAGGCATATCATGGCCGGCAAGAACTGGACGATCAGCGGCGAATACATTGAAAGCTGCAATTGCGAATACCTTTGTCCCTGCATCTATACCAACCCCCAGGGCGAGGCGACGGATGAACATTGCGTCTCCCTGCAGGCCTATCGGCTCGACAAAGGCCAATGCGGCGATGTCGATCTGACGGGATTGAGGTTTGCACTGATTATCCGTTCGGGCCGCGTCATGGCGGACGGGGGCTGGGTTTTCGCACACGTGATCGATGAGAGCGCGGACGAGGCCCAGCGTGCCGCCCTGGGCGCCATCATCAGCGGCGAGGCGGGCGGCATTCCGGGGCGGATCCGGGACAATCTGGTAAGCGACTATCGCGGCATACAGTTCAAACCGATCAAATTCGTCAAGGACGGCCTGCACCACGAGGTCGATATCCCCGGCGTGCTGTCCTTCGAGGTCGATGGCGTCCCATCGCGCAATGGTAATGGCGAGCCGTTCTATCTCGACAACACAGCCCACCCGGCCAATACCCGCCTGGCCCTGGCGCGTTCCAGTCATCTCCGCATCGATGGTTTCGGGCTTGAGCTCAGCATGTCGGGGGTGGGCAACAACGGCCATTTCGCGCCGTTTTCCTGGACAGGCTGAGGCAGCCTCGGCATGGATTGCCGGGTCAAGCCCGGCAACGACGAAGGAGGGGTATTATCGGCTGAAAACGGCCAAAAACGTCATGCCCGGACCTGATCCGGGCATCCAGGGCAACGAGACAATCCGGAAAATAGATCAGCCGACTTTTGTCTCCGCCGCGTCGCCAAGTTCAACCGCGGTGAGCTTTGTGCCGTCGGTTTCCATCACCGTGATGGAGCAGTTGTTGGGCCGGAACAACCGCAGCCGATCATCATCACGCGCCGCGCCGACCGCCGCGTTGATGGCGACGAAATGGCTGACCACCACGGTGTCCTCCCGGCTGGCCAGCAAGGCATCGATCACGCCCTGACGCCAGGGATGGAGTTCTGCCTCCACCTCTGCCCAGGCGCCGCTCATGATCCGGCGCAGCCAGTCCCGGCGATGATCCTTTGCCAGCGCCGAGGGGGACGGGATTTCCCGCACCGCCTCAACCACCTGTCCCACGACACCCCAAGCAGTCTCCAGGGGCGCCGCCGTTTCGCGGGTCCGGCGCAGGGGACTGACGATGATGGGCAAGGGCCCCAGGTGGGCCATGCGCGCCGCCATGTCCTTGGCCTGGCCATGGCCCAATTCATTCAGGCCTGGATCAGGGTCCGCGCCCCCCGAACCGGTGTCTTCGCCATGGCGGACCAGGTACAGTTTCGCCATTAATACATGCGTTCCTTGACGCTGGTCTGAATATAGCCTTCGAGCTCTTCGGCCGTTTGCGCCGCGCCGATTTGATCCTTGATCATTCTGCCCAAGGTCGGCATCGCCGTCTTGCGCTCGACCCGGTAGTCATCATCCCACAGGCGGGAGCGGACCAGGGCCTTGGAGCATTGGAACATGACCTCCTCCACCGCTACCAGAATGCCGGTCTTCGGCACTTTGCCCCTCACTTCGAATGCGGCCAGGATCTCGCCATCGGTGCAGATGCGGGCCTGGCCGTTGACGCGCAAGGTCTCGGTCACGCCGGGGACCAGGAACAGCAGGCCGATGTGGGGGTTATTGGCGATATTGGCGGAGGTATCGAGGCGGTTGTTGCCGATGCGGTCAGGGATCAACAGGGTATGGTCATCCAGCACCTTGACGAAACCAGGGGCATCGCCCCGTGGCGAGACATCCGCCGGGCCCGCCTGGTCGGCGGAGGCGATGCACAGAAACGGCGAGAGTGAGATGAAATGAATGCTGTGGGGTTCAAGGCTGGGAATGGCCTTGTCCCGCGCCAGGGGATTGACCGCGTCGTGCAAGCCGCGCAGTTCCGCTTCGTCCGCGACAAAATCTTCCGGCGATTGATCCGTCATATCTAGCTCCCTCTATTTGACCTAAGCTAGGATATAGCATCACCAATGACATTAAGAGAAGCACCGCCCATGAGCCGAGCTATCCTGCGCACCGAACTTTGCGACATTCTGGGTATCGAATACCCCATCATGCTGGCCGGCATGGGGGTTTGGGGCATGGGCACGCCGCCCGAGTTGGTCGCCGCCGTGTCCGAGGCCGGCGGCTGCGGCGTGCTGGGCGGCTCGGCGCTGTCTCCCGAAGAGGTCCGCCGGCGCATCCAGCGGGTCCGCCAGATGACCGACAAACCCTTTGGCGTCGATCTGTTGCTGCCCGCCTCCCTGGCCAGCGCGTCCACGACCCGCACCGGGGTACGGGAAGAGCTGGCCAAGAACCACCCCGAACATGTGAAATTCATGCACGGCCTGCTGGAACGGTTTGAATTAACCCCGGCGCCGGTGGAAAACGACATCGTCAATTCCGATGCCTATGCCGAGGCGCAAATCCAGGTGGTGCTTGAGGAGGAAGTGCCGATCTTCGCCGCCGGCCTGGGCGATCCGGCCCGCATCATCCCCCGGGCCCGGGACCAGGGCATGGTGGTGATCGGCCTGGCCGGTACCGTGCGCAACGCCGAACGCAACCGGGATGCGGGTTGCGACCTGGTGGTCTGCCAGGGCACGGAAGGCGGCGGCCATACCGGCCCCGTCGCCACCCTGCCCCTGGTCGCCCAGGCGGTGGAGGCCATCGCGCCCGTGCCCGTGGTGGCGGCGGGCGGCATAACGGGGGGTCGCGGCATTGCCGCCGCGCTCACTCTTGGCGCCATCGGCGTGTGGATGGGCACGGCCTTTCTGGTCGCCGAGGAAGGCGGTCTGCCGGATGTGGTCAAGGACGAGATTGTCGAGGGCAAGGCCACGGACTTCCGCATCTCCCAGGCCTGGACCGGCAAGACCCTGCGGGCAAAAAAGAACGTCATCTCGGATGCCTGGGCGCAATCTGGCCTGGAACCCCTGCCCACCCCTCATCAGCGTGTGTTGATGGAGGATTTTTTGAGTGCGGCACAACTGGCCGGGCGCTGGGATCTGTACATGAACGCCGCCGGCCAGGGCGCCGGCATGCTGGCCGAACGCCGCCCCGCGGCCGATATTATGGCGGATTTGGTGGCCGGGACGGTACACGCATTGACGGAAACGCCCCAACGGGTGGAATTCGCGCCATGAACAAGGAGGGCAAGATATGTGGTCACGGAATGCATTGACGG